>NZ_JBEXSD010000001.1:0-222501 GCF_040613495.1 Nocardioides sp. NPDC006273
GCGAGATCCGCCGCTGCCTCAAGCGCTACATCACCCGCGAGCTCTACCGCCAACTCGAGCACCCACAAACCCTTGACAGGACATAGGAGCGTCGCGGTGCATGATCGAGAAACAATCGAAGAAGGGTCGGCGGCGAACCCTGAAACGAAGAACAGTCGCGTAGCGAGGTTTCCCGGACGAGAACCGTGTTGGTCTCGACACGCCTCCGCCTAGCGGCTCCGGCGGCTCGACCAGCGGGGGCCAGGCTCGGCTAGCGGGAGCCAGGCTCGGCCAGCGGCAGCAGGTAGCTCGACCAGCGGCGCGGCCGTCGGGCTGACGCCCACCCACCGAGACCACTCCATGGACCCCCTGAACAACTAACTATAGTAATTAGAGTTACATTACTATTCCAGCAGCCCAGATACCCCAGGAGTCCACATGGAGCGCCTCATCATCTTTGCCCTCGTCGGCCTAGCCGCCCAGGCCGTAGACGGCTCGTTGGGCATGGCATACGGCGTCACCTCCAGCACCCTCCTGGTAGCCACCGGAGTCGCCCCCGCGGTCGCGTCCGCATCGGTCCACCTCGCCGAGGTCGGCACGACGTTCGTCTCGGGCGTCTCTCACTGGCGTCTCGGGAACGTCGACTGGAAGGTCGTGGGCAAGATCGCGATCCCCGGCGGCGTCGGCGCGTTCGCCGGCGCGACGTTCCTCTCGGGTCTCTCCACCGAGAGCGCCACGCCGTGGGTGGCCGGTCTCCTGCTCCTGCTGGGTCTCTACATCGTCGCGCGCTTCGTCTTCGGGAAGCCGCCGGTCTTCATCCCGGGCCGGCGCCCGGGGCTCGGCCTGCTTGCTCCGCTGGGCCTGTTCGGCGGCTTCATCGACGCGACCGGCGGCGGTGGCTGGGGTCCGGTCACCACGCCTACGCTGATCTCGAGCGGCACCCTGCACCCGCGCAAGGTGATCGGCTCGGTCTCCACCGCCGAGTTCGTCACGACCGTCTCGGCGAGCGTCGGCTTCCTCGTCGGTCTGGCAGGGGAGGCGCTCGACTGGCGGATCATCGGCGGGCTTCTCATCGGTGGCGTGATCGCGGCCCCCTTCGCCGCCTACCTCGTCAAGCACCTCTCGCTGCCCACCCTGGGAGGCCTGGTCGGCAGCATCATCCTGGTCACCAACGGCCGTACGCTGCTGCGCAGCTTCGAGGCCGAGTCCGTGGCTGCGTACGGCCTGCTCTTCGCCGTCGCCGCTGTCATCGTCGCCGTCGCGGTGCGCAAGGTGAGGCGCGATCCCACCGCATCACCGGAGCCCGAGCCCACCAACGTCTGATGACGTGGCGGGCTCGGGTCCGCCCTATCGGCGAGCTCCGATGGCGGTTCGCGAGGCGGCCTCCTGGAGGGCCTCCTTCTCCGGCTCGGTGATCACACCGGCCGTCAACAGGGCCGCGGTCCGCTCCGCGACGTACGCACGGAACACACCGGGGGACGACCAGGTGTGCTCCTCGGCGAACTGCTCCGACAGGCACCACCGACCATCCACCACCCGGTCCTCGACGCCGGAGCTGACCAGCTTCTCGGGGATCCCGAGCCACACCGTGCCCTGGCAGACGACCGCATCGGCGCGCTGGGCGTTGATGGTCGTGTTGACCAGCCGCAGACCTTGGACGTGCTCGGCCAGCATCGGAGTGCGGACACCGGAGAAGGAGGAGTTCAGGATGTTGATGTTGGTGATCGGCGAGCGGGCATAGCCGCGCAGGAAGATCGCGTGAGTGCCGCCGACGCTGTGCAGGTCCTCGATGTAGACGTCCCGCACGGTCGGGGTGAAGTCGCCCGCGTCGCCCTCCTCGTAGCCGAAGTCGACCCAGACCGCCTGGCCACCCTGCTGCGGCACCGCGTTGTCACGGACGTAGATGTCCTCGACCACCCCGCCGCGTACCGAGTTGGTCTTGATCCGAACCACGCGGTCGAGGTCGGGGCTGTCCATGACGTTGTCCTGCGCGAAGACGTTGCGTACGCCGCCGGACATCTCGCTGCCGGCGACCACCGCCCCGTGGCCGGCCTGCATGTAGTTGCCCTCGATCAGGATGTTCTCGGCAGGAACGCCGATGCGGCGGCCCTCGGCGTTGCGCCCCGACTTGATGGCGATGTTGTCGTCACCGGTGTTGAAGAAGGTGTTCTTGATGACCACGTCGCGGCTGGACTCCGGGTTCACTCCGTCGTTGTTCGGGCCGAGGCTCTCCAGGTGGACGCCGTCGATCGTGACGTTCTCCGACAGCGTCGGGTGCAGCAGCCACATCGGCGACCTGTTGAGGGTGACGCCCTGGACGAGGATGTTGCGGCTCTCGTAGAACTCGACGAAGCTCGGGCGGATGTAGTGGCCGGCGCCGAAGACCCGCTCCTCGACCGGCACGCCCTCCTCGCCCATCCGGAAGAGCTCGTTGCGGTCCGGCGTCTCCGGGCGAGGCCGGTCCGCCTTCCAGTCCCACCAGTTGTCGGCGTCGGCGTTGCCGTCCAGGGTCCCGTTGCCGGTCACCGCGACGTTCTCGACCTGGTGGGCGTAGATGAAGGGGGAGTAGTTGTAGAGCTCGACGCCCTCGTAGCGCGTCTTCACCACCGGCAGGAAGTCCGCCTTGTCGCGGCTGAAGCGGATCGTCGCCTCGTCGGCGAGATGGAGGTTGACGTTGCTCTTCAGGTGGATCGCCCCGGTGAGGAAGACCCCGGCCGGCACCTCCACCCGGCCGCCGCCGGCCGCGTTCACCGCCTCGATCGCCTCCCGGAAGGCGTCGGTGCTCTTCGCCTGGCCCGACGGATCGGCGCCGAAGTCGACGATGCTGACCGCATGGTCGGGGAATGTCGGCGGCTTCACGCGGGCCCGGATCTCGTCGGCCTGCGCCCAGGCCGCGGAGGTGTCCGTGGGGTCGCCCGCCGGCGGCGGCGGCGCCTGCCCTGCCACCGCGGCGGGGCTGGTGAGGCTCAGGGTGCAGAGGAGGGCGATCGTCAGGCCGAGCGCGCGAGCCGGCCATCGGGTCACAAAGGAGGAAGGTGTGACGTACGTCTCGTTCCGAGTCATGACTGAATGCTCGCGTCGGGCGTCCGAGTGCGTCCAATGCCGATCCGGTCTGGTGCCATACCCTCGCGACCCGTGCGGCTACGACGCCTGTTCGTGCGGGCGAGGTACGGCGGCGACGAGCTGCTGGGTGTAGGGATCCTGGGGGGAGCGGAAGACGGCGTCGGGGTCGCCGTGCTCGACGATCTTGCCGGACTTCATGACGTAGACGTGGTGGGCGACGAGGTGGACGACGGCGAGGTCGTGGCTGATGAAGAGGTAGGAGAGGCCCTGGTCCCGCTGGAGGTCGACCATCAGCTCCAGGATCTGCTCCTGGACGAGGACGTCGAGCGCGCTGACCGCCTCGTCCATGACGACGAGCTCGGGATCGAGGGCGAGTGCGCGGGCGATCGCGACGCGCTGGCGTTGACCTCCGGAGAGCTCGTGCGGCCGCCGGTGGGCGTACGCCGCGGGCAGGTCGACCCTGCCGAGCAGGTCGGCTACGGCCTTGCGGCGAGAGGCGGCATCGCCGATGCGGTGGACGCGCAGTGGCTCGTCGACGACCTGGCCGATCGTGTAGCGCGGGTCGAGAGAGGCATACGGGTTCTGGAAGACCGGCTGGATGGCGCGCCGGTAGGCGAGCAGGTCCTTGCCGCGCAGGCTCGCCAGGTCGGTGCCGCGGTAGCGGATGGTGCCGGCGTCGGCCCGTTCGAGGCGGAGGGCGAGCCGGGCGGCGGTGGACTTGCCGGAGCCGGACTCGCCGACGATGGCGACCGTGCGTCCCTTGGGGATGGACAGGTGGATCCCGTCGACGGCGTGGAGGTGCTCGCGCTGCCCGCGGATGCGGTATCGGCGCACGGCGCCACTCACCTCGAGGAGGGTCTCGGGGCGCTCGGCGGACCCGTCGTCGGCCGCCGTCGGGATGACCTTGACGTCGGACATGGCGGGCGCGGCGGCCAGCAGCCGCTGGGTGTAGTCATGCTGTGGAGACGCGATGATCGTGGCCGCGTCACCGCTCTCGACGACCCTGCCGCGATGCATGACGACGACCCTGTCGGCGCGTTCGGCGGCCAGGGCGAGATCGTGGGTGATCAGAAGCACGCCGGTGCCGAGCTCGGCGGTGAGCGCAGCCATCTGGTCGAGCACGAGGCGCTGCACGGTGACGTCGAGCGCGGAGGTCGGCTCGTCGGCGAGGAGCACCTCGGGTCGGCAGGCGAGCGCCATCGCGATGAGCACCCGCTGCCGCATCCCACCTGAGAACTCGTGCGGATACTGGCGGAAGCGGGCGGCGGGCCGGTCGATGCCGGCCTCGCCGAGCAGGTCGATGGCGCGTTCGCGCGCCTCCTGCCCGGACGCGAGGCCGTGGACCGCCAGCGCCTCGGTGATCTGCGCACCGACGGTCATCACCGGGTTGAGGTTGGTCATCGGGTCCTGCGGCACCAGGCCGATGCGTCGGCCACGGATCGCGGTCATGGCCGACTCGGGGGCGCGGGTGATGTCCTGGTCACCGAGGGTGATCGTGCCGGCGGTGATCCGGCCGTTGTCCGCCAGGAGCCGGTTGACGCAGGAGGCGAGCGTCGACTTGCCGGAGCCGGACTGGCCGACGACGGCGACGGTCTCTCCGGCGGCGACGTCGATGGAGACGTCGTGCAGCGCCTGGACCGGGCCCTCGCCGGTGTCGAAGGTGACCGAGAGGTCGCGTACGGACAGGACAGGGGTCATCGGTCCTCCTCGAGGCCGGCCGCGTCGAGGAGGACCGAGATGATCTCGGTGCCGGGTACGACGTCTGGGAGCCGGGTGGGATTGTGGTCGATCGGGCCGAGCGGGCCGTGCAGTCGGGTCGCGCCGCCGGCGACGACGACACCGGTGTCGGGGGCGACGGCGAAGAAGGTGCCGGTGAAGCCGGGATGCTGCAGGAAAGTGGTCTCGCCGGCCCGGCCGAGGAAGGCGCCCAGCGCCTGCTCGGGATGCTCGGGGTGCGGTGTCGAGAAGCGGTCGAGCACCTCGCGTGGCACGAAGGTGCCCTCGCACAGTGCAGTCCCGTAGGTCAGCAGGTCTTCGACGGTTGCGAAGAGGCCGGCGTGCCCGGCGACGCCGTCGAGGGCGTGGGCGGTGTTGCCGTCGTTCACCTCACCCCGGACGGGATGGTCGCGCCATCTGGAGAAGCGAGCCGGTGGGATGCCGACGGGGTGCGGCTCGTCGGTGGCGAGCATGGCGCACTCATACGCGTCGCTGTCCGCGCTCGTGGCGGCGCGGTCCGGGACGACCGGCCCGAAGCGGGCCGAGAGCCCCAGTGGCGCGGCCACGAGCTGCTCGTACGCCTCGTCCAGCCGGAGCGTGGTGACCTGCTCGATCACCGCGCCGAGCAGGATCATGCCGAGGTCGGAGTACGTCCAGCCCGCGCCGGGTGGGTACGCCAGCGGGAGCTGCTGGACATGCTGGATCGTCTCGCTGCGCCGGCCGCTGGGCACGGTGGCGTAGAGCGGCCACCACGGACGCAGACCGGCAGTGTGGGTCAGCAGCTGAATGACGGTCGCCTCGTCCTTCCCATCGCCTCGGAAGGCGGGCAGGTGTCGGCACACCGGGTCGCCGAGGCGCAGATCGTCGGCGGCGACGAGCCGCATCGTGATCGCCGTCGTCGCGACCAGCTTGGTGACCGAGGCGAGGTCGAGCATGTGGTCAGGCCGCATCGGCGTCCCCGGACCATCGGCAGAGGGCAGACGCGCCCAGCCGGAGGCCGCGATCTCGGAGCCGTCCGGGGTGCGCCGCCCGACGACGGCACCCGCCGGATGGGTGCCGTCGCTGCCGAGAGTGAGCAGGCGGTCGGCGTAGGTCTGAACGGGTTGCCGGCCGGTCATCGCTCGAACACCAGGGTGCCGGGCCAGGTGTCGATGGCGGGCGGAGGCGTGCCCGTGGCGCTGATCCGGCCGAGCACGCGGGGCCCGTCGGCACCGGTGCAGCTGGGCACGTTGCCGGGGAGCCCGTGGACGCTGGCCCAGCCGATGAGGGCGAAGGCGATCGCCTCCTTGTGGTCGGACGGGACGCCGAGGGCGTCGCTGCTGGTGACGCGCACGCCGGGGAGGAGCTCGCCGAGCCGTCGCATCAGCACCGGGTTGCGTACGCCGCCACCCGAGGCCACCAGCACCTCGACGCCCGCCCGGGAGACCGCCTGGGAGACGGTGACCGCGGACAGCTCGGTGAGGGTCGCGACCAGGTCGGGAAGCGAGGGCGCCACGCCCGTGCGCTCGAGCGCTTCCCGGACGTAGTCGAGGTTGAACAGCTCCTTGCCGGTGCTCTTCGGTGCCGGCCGCCCGAAGTAGGGAGAGTCGAGCAGCTCGGCCAGCAGCGCCTGGTCGACGGCGCCGGTCGCGGCGAGCTCGCCGTCGCGGTCGTAGGTCGCCGCTCCGGGCGCCTCCGTGACCACCGCGTCGATGAGGGCGTTGGCGGGCCCGATGTCCCACGCGACCGGGTCCGCGGCGCTTCGGCACACGGTGAGGTTGGCGATGCCGCCGAGGTTGAGCGCGGCGGCGACGGCTCCTTCCTCGACCAGCGGCGCCAGCATCCGGACGTCCAGCAGCGGCACCAACGGCGCGCCGTGCCCGCCGGCCGCGATGTCGTCGGAGCGTACGTCGGAGACGACCGTCGCGCCGGTCGCCTCGGCGATCCAGGCGGGCTGCCCGATCTGAAGCGTGCCGAGCGCACGGCCGCCCTCGACCCAGTGGCTGTGCTCAACCCAGTGAAAGGCGGTCTGGCCGTGGGTGCAGACGACGTCGACGGCGCCGGCCTCCTCGACAGCCCGGCTCGCGGCCGCGGCGAACGCCTGCCCGATCCGGGTGTCGAGCTCGCAGACGACGTCGAAGCCGACCGGCGCCGGCGGCATGGCGTCGATGAGCCGCTGTCGCAGGTCGGCCGCGTAGGGCACGGAGGTGCTGTGCGCGATTCGGGCGCGCAGCACGTTGCCGTCGACGGAGAAGTCGACGACCGCGATGTCGATCCCGTCGTGGGAGGTTCCGGAGATCATTCCGAGGACGCGCATCAGCCACGCTCCTCGATGACGGTCCGCAGCCGGCCGCCGGCCAGCTCCAGCGCCTGCGAAGCCTCGGCAGGGGAGAGGCCGGTGAGGATCGTCGCGATCGCGAGCTTGGTGTGCCAGTCCGCCTCGTCGAGCGCTCGGAGCACGGTCGTATCGTCGGCTCCGGTGGCCTCGGTGACCATCCGGATCGCGCGGTGCCGAAGCTTGGCGTTGTTGGCCCGCATGTCCACCATCAGCGACCCGTAGGTCCGCCCGAGCTGCACCATGGTGGCGGTCGAGATCATGTTGAGCACCATCTTCGTGGCCGTGCCGGCGCCGAGCCGGGTCGATCCGGCGACGATCTCGGGTCCGACCGGCACCTCGATCCCGTGGTCGGCGACGCGCGCCAGGGGCGTGTCCAGGTTGCAGGCGAGACCGACGGTGAGCGCGCCGTGCTCCGCTGCGTACGCCAGGGCACCGAGGGCATAGGGCGTACGCCCGCTGGAGGCGATCCCCACGACGGTGTCGAGCGGCCCGACGTCGAGAGCTGCCAGGTCGGCGGCGCCCGCGCTCTCGTCGTCCTCGACGCCCTCGGCTGCGCTGAAGAGCGCCGATGGGCCGCCGGCGATGACGCCGACGACGACGCCGTCGAGGCCGAAGGTGGGCGGCACCTCGGAGGCGTCGAGCACCCCGAGCCGACCGGACGTGCCTGCGCCCACGTAGATCAGCCGGCCGCCTTCCCGCATCCGAGCGGTCGCCGCGGTTGCGGCGGCCGCGATCGACGGCAGGGCGGAGCGTACGGACGTCGCGACCGTCGCGTCGCGCGCGTTCATCGCCGCGATCAGGTCGGCGACCGAGAGCTGGTCGATCTCCGGACCGTCCATGGTGCTCGACGCCTCGGTGGTGAGCGCATCGAGCATCGCTTCGTCCTCTGCTTTCACTGGCTCCACCTTCACTGGCTCTGGCTTCACTGGTTGGCTCCTCGTGGGTCGAGCGCGGCTCGGAGTCCGTCGCCGAGCAGGTTCAGCCCGACGACGGCCAGGATCAGCGCGACGCCGGGGGCGAAGAGCATCCACGGAGCGACGCTGCTGAGCGTCTGCGCCGCATAGACCATGCCGCCGAGCGACGCCGCCGGGGGCGGGGTGCCGAACCCGAGGAAGCTCAGCGCCGCCTCGGTGAGGATCGCCCAGGACAGCGACAGGGTGACCTGGACGACCAGGATGCCGAGGATGTTCGGAAGCACGTGCTCGAACAGGGTGGAGAGCCGACTGCGGCCCACGGCGGTCGCGGCTAGCACGTACTCGGCGTGGCGCAGCGTCAGAACCGGCCCGCGGGCGACCCGCGCGAAGATCGGCAGGTAGACCACCGCGATCGCGATCGCCACCGTCAGCCAGCTGCGGTGCAGGGTGGCGGCCAGCGCGAGGGCGAGCAGCAGGGAAGGGAAGGCGAACAGCACGTTGGTGATGACGCCGACCACCCGGTCGAGGACGCCTTGGTAGTAGCCGGCCAGGATGCCGAGCAGCACCCCACCGATCGCCGCCACGGTCACCGAGACGAGGGCGACCCGCAGCGAGTTGGCCAGGCCGGCGCAGACCCGGGCGAAGATGTCGCGACCGAACTGGTCGGTGCCGAGCCAGTGGCTCGCGCTGGGTCCCTGGAGCGCAGCCTGTACGTCCTGAGCCGCCGGGTCCTGTCCGACCCCGACCGCGGCGAAGACCGCGAGCACCGTCACCAGGGCCATCAGGACCAGGCCGACGATCCCGCTCGGCGTACGGAACGCCTTGGCCCATCGGCCGGAGGCCCGCGTCGTGGGGACCTCGGGCACTTCATGCATGTCTGCTGCTGCGCTCATCGGGCCACCTCCGTAGCGCAAGCGCCAGAATACGGACGCAGCCCGATGAAAGATCCGATGTTCGCTCGCTGACGCTCGCTCATTGAACCCTCACCCTCGGGTCGACGAGACGGTAGAGGACGTCGGTGAGCAGGTTGACCAGGACGAACATCACCGCGATCACCAGCACGGTCGACTGCACCACTGCGTACTCCTTCTGCTCCAGGCCCAGCAGCACCTGGCGCCCGATGCCGGGGATCGCGAAGATCTGCTCGACCACCAAGGCCCCGCCGAGCAGGAAGCCGAACTGGAGGCCGCTCATCGTCACCACCGGGATCAGGGCGTTGCGGAGGATGTGCCGCACCTGCAGCCGCCGGCCGGACACCCCCTTGGCGCGGGCGGTCCGGACGTAGTCCTCGGAACGCACGTTGAGGATCGCGGCGCGTGTGGTCTGCAGGATCGGCGGGGCGATGCTGACCCCGAGGACGAGCGCCGGCAGCAGCATCTGCTGCAGGTTGAGGCCGGGGTCCTCGCCCAGCGTGCGGTAGCCCTCGCCGTTGGGATACCAGCCGACCGTGTTCACCAGCCAGCTCGACACCACGGCGGCGAGCAGGAACGAGGGCACCGACAGCGCGACCAGGCTGGTCACCTGGCTGATCTGGTCACGTGCCCGCCCGGGGCGGCTGGCCGCCAGCATCCCGCCTGGAATGCCGAGGGCGAGACCGATCACGATGGCGAGCACAGCGAGCTCGACGGTGTTGGGCAACGACTGCACGGTCATCGACAGCACGCTCAGGTGTGAGGTCGCCGAGACGCCGAGATTGCCGGTGAGCACACCGCCGAGCCAACCCAGGTACTGGGACAGGAGCGGCTCGTTGACCCCGTAATAGGCCTCCAGCGCCTGCAGCTGCTCGGGGGAGAGGTCACCGGCAGCCGTCCCGTACGCCGCGGTGATCTGGTCGCCCGGGACCACCCGCAGCAGCACGAACGTGAGGATCGAGACGCCGACCAGCGTCACCGCCGCCTCTCCGAAACGCCGGGCCACCGGGTGGCGCCCGAAGGCGCCCGCCCGGTGAGCGAGGCTCGACGCGGTGCTCAGGAGACCGACGCCTTCCACAGCGTCGCGATCGAGGCGTCGGCGCGCTCCTCCAGGCCCTCGACGGCCTTGTTGGCGACGACGTACATCTCCGGGGTGAACAGCCACACCCATGCCGCCTGGTCGACCAGGTGCTGGGAGATCTCCTCGTAGATCGGCTTGCGGGCGGCGGTGTCGGTGGTGGCGATGCCGTCGGCGAAGAGCTTGTCGAGGTCTGGCGAGCTGTAGCCGGCGACCTTGTTGAAGCTGCCCGCCTCGGTGAAGTAGCGGCTGTACATCGTGTTCGGGTCCGAGCTGCCGCCGTTCATCGCGATCGCCGCGTCGAAGTCGGCGGCGAGCCACCGCTCGACGTAGGCGTTGGAGTCGAGCGCCTCGACGTTGACCTCGATCCCGACCTTGCCGAGCTGCGCCTGGATGTTCTGCGCCTCGTCGACCGCGGTGGAGTAGAGACCCTGGGAGGTCATCAGGTTCAGCGTGAACCCGTTCGGCTTGCCCGCCTTGGCCAGGTAGTCCTTCGCCTTGTCCAGGTCCTGCTCGGGGCACGGCTGCGCTTCAGGGTCCGAGCGGAACTCCGGCGAGGTGATCGGCCCGGTCGGCTTCCCCGACCCCAGCGCGGCGGAGTCGATCACGTCCTGGCGCGAGATCGCGCACTGGATCGCCAGCCGGGCGTTGGGGTCCGACAGCGTCGGCGAGGTCGCCCGCAGCTGCAGCACGTGGTAGGACAGCGAGTCGACCGTCATGGACTCGGTCTGTCCCGAGGTCGCGGTCTTCGCCGTCACCGGGTTGTCGAAGATGGCCACGTCCACCGAGCCGGTCTTCAGCGAGGACACCATCGACTGCTCGTCGGGGATGACGCGGAACTCGACCGTCGCCGCGCCGGGCTCGCCGGCGTAGTAGTCGGCGTTGCGCGTGAGCGTGATCGACTCGTTCGGCGTACGGCTCTTGAACTGGTAGGGCCCCGAACCCACGGGCTTGGTCTCCAGGCTCTTCGCGTCGACGTCCGAGGGCACGATCGCGGTGTTCACCCCGGTCAGCCCGGACACGAAGGAGGCGTCGGGCTGCTTCAGGGTCACCACGACCGTCTGCGGGTCGGGCGCCTCGATGCCGGCCACGTTGGCGAAGTACGACGCCGAGCTCGCGCTCGAGGCGGGGTCGATGATCTTCTCGTAGGTGTGCTTCACATCGGCGGAGTCGAGATCGGAGCCGTCCCCGAAGGTGACGCCTTCTCGCAGGGTGAAGGTGTAGGTCTTCCCGTCCTCCGAGATCTCCGGCAGCTCCGCGAGCCCTGCCTCCGGGACGCCTTCGGCGTCGGTGTTGAGGAGGGGGCTGTAGATCTGCGAGAGGACCTGGATCGACTGGGTCGAGGTCGCGGTCCAGGGGACCATCTGCGCCGGGTCGGCGGAGATCCCGAAGACCAGGGTGCCGTTGGCATCGCCGGTCTGCTCGCCGTCGGTGCCGCAGCCGGCGAGGCCTGCTGCGAGCAGGCCGGCCGCGAGCGCGGTGGCGACCGTTGCGTGCGTGCGATGTCCGTGTCGTCGTTGCGTACTCACGGATCCTCCTAGGGATGGGCAAGGATGTCGGGCCAAGAGGTCGGGTTCTTGCCTGCAGTGGCATCGCCCGCGGATCCCTGGACTCTATGACAAAATGTTTCCGATGTGACCCAATGCGGGTCAATTATTAACAGGTTGTTGTGGTCGAGCCGAGCGAGGAAACGATGAGCGAAGACATCCTGGTACGCCTGCGGCAGGCCCTGCCCGGGCTCAGACCGAGCGAGCGACGGCTGGCCGAGGCCGCCCTGGCCGACCCGGGCTCCGCCGCGGGACTGACCATCACCGAGCTCGCCGCCGGCCACGAGACCTCGACCGCGACCGTCACCCGGTTGTGCCGCAGCCTGGGGTTCACCGGCTACTCGGCATTCCGGCTCGCGCTGGCGCGGGCCGGGGCGAACGAGGCCGGCCGCCGGATCGAGTTCGGGGTCTCCGAGGGGGACATCGACCCGGCGGACACGACCCGGGAGGTCGTGCGCAAGCTCGCCTTCCAGGAGGCCCGAGCGGTCGAGGAGACCGCGGACAGGCTCGACATCGACGAGCTCGACCGGATCGTCGCCGCGATCACGAGCGCCCCGGTCGTGGACGCGTACGGGTCGGCCTCCAGCGGCCTGGCCGCGCAGGACCTCCAGCAGAAGCTGCGCCGGATCGGCTACCAGGTCAACGCCTGGGCCGACGCCCATCTCGCCCTCACCAGCGCCGCCGTGCTCCCGACCGACGCGGTCGCCATCGCGTTCTCCCACTCCGGCGAGACCGAGGAGGCGATCTCGGCGCTACGCACCGCCGCCGGCCGGGGCGCCTTCACTGTCGCGGTCACCAACTTCCCGGACTCACCGCTGGCCGAGCTCGCCGATGCCACGCTCACCACGGTCTCCCGGGAGACCCGGTTCCGGTACGGCGCGATGTCGAGCCGGATGGCCCAACTCGTGATCGTCGACGCGATCTTCCTCGGCGTCGCCCACGAGAACCCCGACGACGTCACCGCCGCGCTCGGGGCGACGCTGGACGCCGTCGCCTCCCGGCGCGTCCGGCCGCCCCGAGGCTGAGCGAGCTGCCGGTCAGGCTCCGCCGAGGTGCAGGGAGGCGTAGGTCTCCTTGACGAACCTGAGGTGGCTCCAGGTCTCGGCCTCGTGGACGCCGTCGAGGTCGCGGATGTGATCGAGGACCTCGACGAGATCACCGGAGGTGGCGGTGTTGACCGTGAGCAGGGCGTCGAAGCGCCCCAGTGTCCGGGCGACGAAGGTCACCGACGGAAAGTGTGCGACCTGCTGGGCGACCGGGCGGTGGGCGGCGCCGTCGATCCGAAGACCGATCCCGGTGGCCGTACGCCGCTCGTGACCTGAGTGGCGCACCACTGCGCCGACCCGGACGACGTTGCCTGCGAGCAGCTGAACCACGCGGCGCCTCGTGCCGGCGGGGGAGAGGCCCACGCTCGCGGCGAGGTCGACGTAGGAGGCGCGGCCGTTCGACTGCAGTGCGCGTAGCAGGGCGTAGTCGATCTCGTCGAGCGAGCCGGCGGCGGGCGCAGGGCCGACCGGAGCGGCGACGTCACGGATGACCTCGGTGTAGAGCAGCGTCTCGGTGGCGACGATGCCGTCGATCGCGCGCACCTCGGCGAGGGCGTCGTCGATCTGGACGATGGTTCCGGCGCGGAGCTCCAGGACCAGGGCGTGGTGGCCGCTGGTCATCGACACCAGGGTGGTGTCATCGCGCGCCGCGGCGGCGTGCGCGACCCGGCTTGCGGAGCCGTTCACGGTCACCGAGACGTGTGCGAGCACATCGTGGCCGAGCACGGCCGGGTGGACGACCCCGCGGACGTCGATGTGTCCCTCGGTCAAGAGCCGCTGGACCCGGGTGGCTGCTGCCGATCGGGAGAGCCCGACTCGTGCGGCGATCTCGCGGTGAGTGAGGCGACCGTCCTCCTCGAGCAGGGCGATGATCGCCTCGTCGGTGTCGTCGAGCACTCCGGGCGCGATTTGGTTCGGCATTTTTTGGGTACGCCTCCTGTGTCGCATCGATGGTCAAGGGCGGTGGATGAGTGTGATTATGACGGATTCAACTGGAATCAGCGGCATATCAACAGTTCTGACGGACATGTGAAGAGCGAAACGTTTGCGGCGGCGCCTCGGGCGATCTTAGAGTGACGCAGATCTCAGTCGGTTCACAGACGAGATGCCGCACCACCGAAGGAGAACCCTCATGCCCGTCGGCCCAGTCGACGCCTCCAAGAACCCCCGCTACGCCGGCTTCGCGACCTTCGCGCGGCTGCCCCGCCTCGACGAGGTGGAGCAGGCCGATATCGCCGTCGTCGGCGTCCCGTTCGACACCGGAGTCTCCTACCGGCCAGGTGCCCGGTTCGGCCCGTCGCACGTGCGTGAGTCGTCCCGGCTGCTGCGCCCGTACAACCCGGCGCTGGACATCTCGCCGTTCGCGACGGCTCAGGTCGTCGACGCAGGGGACATCGCGGCGAACCCGTTCCACATCCGGGAGGCGCTGGACACGGTGCAGGCCTCGGCGCTCGAGCTCACCGCCGGCGGCACCCGACTGGTGACGATCGGTGGCGACCACACCATCGCCCTGCCGCTGCTGCGGGCCGCCGCCGAGCGGCACGGCCCCGTCGCGTTGGTGCACTTCGACGCTCACCTGGACACCTGGGACACCTACTTCGGCGCCGAGTACACCCACGGCACCCCGTTTCGGCGGGCAGTCGAGGAGGGCATCCTCGACACCGAGGCACTGTGTCACGTCGGCACCCGCGGACCCCTCTACGGCAAGAAGGACCTCGAGGACGACCGTCGCTTCGGCTTCGGGATCGTCACCTCCTCCGACGTCTTCCGCCAGGGCGTCGACGAGGTCGTCGAGAAGATCAGGAAGCGGGTCGGCAACCGGCCCGTCTATGTCTCGGTCGACATCGACGTCCTCGACCCGGCGCACGCCCCCGGCACCGGCACCCCTGAAGCCGGCGGCCTCACCTCGCGCGAGCTGCTCGAGATCCTGCGCGGCTTCGTGGGCCTGAACCTGATCGGCGCCGACGTGGTCGAGGTGGCCCCGGCGTACGACCATGCAGAGCTGACCGGAGTCGCGGCCTCTCACGTGGCCTACGACCTGGTCTCGCTGCTCGCGATGCGTCACGGGGGCCAGGCGTGATGGCGCGCAACGGCGGCGACGTCACCGTCGAGAGCCTCACTGCTCTCGGTGCGACCCACGTGTTCGGCATCCCGGGCCAGCACGCGCTCGGTCTCTTCGACGCCATCCGACGCAGCGACCTGAGCTTCGTCTCCTCCCGGGTGGAGAACAACTCCGTCTTCGCCGCCGACGGCTACGCCCGTACGACCGGTCAGGTCGGCGTGGTGTTCTGCTCCACCGGGCCGGGAGCGCTCACGGCGCTGGGAGCGCTCCAGGAGGCGTACGCCGCCTGCGTCCCGGTCCTCATGATCACCAGCCAGATCCCACGAGACGGGCTCGGCGGTGCCCGCAAGGGCTATCTGCACCAGCTCGACGACCAGCGGGCCAGCGCCCGCAACGTCACCAAGTCCACCGCCACCGTCCGTGACGCGGCGGCCATCCCCGGGGTGCTCGCCGATGCGTGGGCCACCGCCCAGGAGGCCTCGGCCGGACCGGTGTGGGTCGAGATCCCGCAGGACGTGCTCCTCGAAGAGGTCACGGCGCCGCCGGTGACGGGGCTCGTCGCGACGGTGCCCGCACCGCGACGTCCCCGGCCCGAGGTGGTCGTCGAGGCCGCCCGTCTGCTCACCGCAGCGGAGCGCCCGGTGATCCTCGCCGGGGGAGGCGTACGCCGCTCCGCCGGAGCCTCGGGGGCGATGGTCGCCCTCGCCGAGCTCCTCGACTCGCCAGTGGTCTCGACCTCCGGCGGCAACGGCTCGATCCCGCTCGCTCACCCGTTGAGCGCAGGCGCGTGGATCGAGGACCGGCACACCACCGACCTGCTCGAGGACGCCGACGTCCTGCTCGCGATCGGCACATCGTTCGGCGAGGTGACCAGCAACTACGGCACCTTCGCCCCGCGTGGCCGGGTGATCCAGGTCGACGCCGAGGCTCGGGTGCTCGGCTCCAACCACGACGTCCTCGGCGTCCACGCCGACGCCGCCGCGGCGCTGGTCGCCCTCGCCGAGGAGGTCGGCCCGGAAGGTCGCCGCAGGGCCGACCAGGCGCGGTCCGGCGCGAGCGTCGCCGAGAACCTGCTCACCAGGGTCCGGACCAGGCTCGACGGCCAGGAACTCGCCGCGGAGCAGCGGCTCCTCGCGGACCTGCGCGCCGCGGTGCCCGACGACGCCGAGACCTTCTGGGACATGACCATCGCGGCGTACTGGGCCTGGTCGGCCTGGGATCCGCGCACCGGTGGCTTCCACACCGCGCAGGCCTCCGGCGGCCTCGGTCTGTCCTTCCCCGCAGCGATCGGCGCGGCGGTCGGGGCCGGGCGGCGTACGTTCGCGGTCTCCGGCGACGGCGGCGCGATGTACTCCATCGCCGAGCTCGCCACCGCTCGTCAGCACGACGCCGAGGTCACCTGGCTGGTGATCGACGACGGCGGCTACGGGATCCTGCGCGAGTACATGACCGGGGCCTTCGGCGCCGCCACCGCCACCGAGCTCACCCGGCCGGACTTCGTTCTCCTGGCCGAGGCGTTCGGCATCCCCGTCCACGCCGCGACTCCCGAGACAGTCGGGGAGATCGTCGCCGGCACCTTCACGACCAGCGGACCCGCGGTCGTGGTCCTGCCGACGACCCTTCGCATGTTCTCCGCCACCTGACCGCGCCCATCTGACTCCGCCCATCTCACCGGGAGCCCCCTCATGGATCTCACCATCATCGTCATCTATCTCGCCGCCATGGTCGCCTTCGGCTGGTGGGGCAAGAGCCGCACGAAGGACAGCTCCGACTTCCTCGTCGCCGGCCGCCGGCTCGGCCCGGTTCTCTACACCGGCACCCTGTCCGCGCTCGTCCTCGGCGGCGCCTCGACCGTCGGCGGGGTCGCCCTCGGCTACGAGTTCGGACTCTCCGGCGCCTGGCTGGTCACGGCGATCGCACTCGGCGTCCTGGCGCTGAGCCTGGTGTTCGCCGGCAAGATCCAGCGGCTGCGGATCTTCACCGTCGCCCAGATGCTTGCCCTGCGCTACGGCGTGGGCGCGACCGCGGCCTCGGGTGTCGTCATGATGGCCTACACGCTGATGCTCGCGGTCACCTCCACGATGGCGTACGCGACCGTGTTCAACGTCCTCTTCGGCACCGACCGGGTCGTCTCCGTCCTGATCGGCGGCGTCATCGTGGTGGCCTACTCCACCATCGGCGGGATGTGGTCGATCACCCTGACCGACATGGTCCAGTTCACGCTGCAGACCATCGGCATCTTCCTCCTGCTGCTGCCCTTCACCTGGAACCACGCCGGTGGCCTGGACGGCATCAGGGCGCGGGCCGCTGACTCCGTCTTCGACCTCGGCGCGATCGGCACCGGGACCATCATCACCTACGTCGTCGTCTACACCTTCGGCATGCTGATCGGGCAGGAC
Source organism: Nocardioides sp. NPDC006273 (assembly GCF_040613495.1). Lineage (NCBI taxonomy): Bacteria > Bacillati > Actinomycetota > Actinomycetes > Propionibacteriales > Nocardioidaceae > Nocardioides > Nocardioides sp. NPDC006273. Next base: position 17,033 of record NZ_JBEXSD010000001.1, read on the forward strand.
ATCTGGCAGCGGGTCTTCACCGCCCGCTCGCCGCAGGTGGCCCGCTGGGGCGGCACCGCGGCCGGGGTCTACTGCCTGGTCTACGGCGTGGCCGGCGCGCTGATCGGCGCCGCTGCCTCCACCTTCGTCACCGTCGAGGACCGCAACGACGTCTACGCCACCGTCGCCGAGTCGATCCTCCCGGTCGGCGTCAGCGGTCTGGTGCTCGCCGCCGCGGTCGCCGCGATGATGTCGACCGCCTCGGGCGCCCTGATCGCGACGGCGACGGTCGCTCGAACCGACGTTCAGCCGATGATCGCCCGGCTGCTCGGACGCAACCCGGCGCGGATCCAGGACCAGGCGGAGAATCCCGAGCACGACGTGCTCGCCAACCGGATCTACGTCGTCGCGATCGGGGCCATCGTCGTCGTCATCGCCTCGCTGCTCGGCGATGTCGTCTCCGCGCTGACTATCGCCTACGACATCCTCGTCGGCGGTCTGCTGGTGCCGATCCTGGGCGGCTTCCTGTGGCGCCGCGCCACCGGCGCCGCAGCGGTGGTCGCGATGGTCGCCGGCACCCTCGCCACGTTGGGGACGATGGCGATCGTCGGCGACGTGCTCGCCAACGAGCCGGTCTACGCGGGGCTCACCGCCAGCGCCGTGGCGTACGTCGTCGTCAGCCTGCCCACCCGTCCGACCGACCCCGCCGTGATGCGGGAGTGGACCAGCCGGCTCGCTGGGGGAGACACCCCTGGCGGATCCGACGGGGCCGGACGGAGCGCCAAGGAGAGCTCCATCTGAAAATGCGTATTGTCAAATACGTGGGTCGGCCCTAGGTTCGGATGTGTCCGGTTCGCCTGGAGAGAGCGGTCTGTCATGGTCAAGCGTTCTGCCGTCATTCGTGCCATCGTGCTGCTGCTCGCGGCCTCGACCCTGCTGATCGCCCCACCGGCGCAGGCGGCGGGAGGCGTCAACGACGCCGCGTGCCGGCCGTCGGCCGCCCACCCCAACCCGGTCGTCTTCCTGCACGGCCTGGGTGCCAACAAGGACGAGGACCTCAACGTCCTCCAGGCCGACGTTGCGGCGCAGGGCTACTGCACCTACAGCCTGACCTACGGCACCGGCGTCTACGGCCCGTTCGTCGGCGGGGTCGCGGACATCGGCAGGTCGGCAGGGCAGATCAAGGCGTTCATCCAGGATGTGCTGGCGCAGACCGGCGCGGCGAAGGTCGACCTGGTCGGCCACTCCGAAGGAGGCTTCCAGACGCTCTACGTCACCAAGACGCAGGGCATCTCCGACCGGATCGACAAGGTCGTCGCCATCGCGCCGCCGACCCATGGCACCACGTTCGCCGGCCTCTACCGTCTCGGGATGGCCCTGGGCGCCGACGAGCTGGCCGGGCGAGTCCTGACCGCCTTCGGCTGCATCGCCTGCACCCAGCTGGTCACCGACGGCAGCGCCGTACGCACTCTGACGAACGGCCCGATCGCACAGGCCGGCGTGACGTACACGATCATCCAGTCGAGGTACGACGAGCTCGTCACGCCGCCTGAGACCGCCTTCGTGCGCGAGCCGGGGGTCACCAACACCTACGTGCAGGACCTCTGCCCGCTCGACCCGGTCGGCCACATCGGCGAGGCGTACGACACCAATGTCTGGCACATGGTCGAGAACGCGCTCGACCCGGCGAACGCCGCCCCGTTCGTCTGCTCGGTCGGGTCGCCCGGCTGATGGCGCAGAAGGGCCGCTCCTACGGTGGGCTGACCCGCGAGGAGCGTGATGCCCAGCGCCGCCAGCGGCTCCTCGCGGCCGCCAAGGAGATCATCGGCACGAAGGGCTACGCGGCGAGCACGATCCCGGGCATGTGCGCCGCCTCGAAGGTGTCGACGCGGCACTTCTACGAGCTCTATCCCGGCAAGGAGGACCTCTTCGTCGATCTCTACGACCGGATCACCGCCGACTCCTACGCGCGAGTGGCGGCCTCGTTGGGGGCCACCGCCGGGGAGCCGATCTTCGAGCGGGTGCCGGCAGCCGTGCTGGCCTATCTCGACCCGATGCTCAAGGACACCCGCGTCGCCCGGATCGCGTTCGTGGAGATCATGGGCGCGAGCCCACGCATCGAGAAGCTCCGCCTCGGCTATCGCGAGACCCTGGTCGAGATCGTGAGCACGGAGTGCGCCGCAGCCGTACGCCGGGGCGAGATCCGCGACCGCGACTGGCGCTTCGCGGCGCTGGCGCTCGTGGGCGCCGTGACCGCCATCGTCTACGACTGGGCGCTGCGCCGGCCGCGCTCGAGCCGCGAGGCGCTCGAGAACCAGCTCGCCGGGCTCGCGCTCGTCCTCTTCACCTCCGACCCGGTGTATCTCCCCGCCTCATCTGGGTACCGGCCGGACGTACAACGATGAGGAGGAACAACATGTTCAAGAAACCAGCGTTGTTGACTGCATTCGGCATCGGCTACCTGCTCGGCGCCCGCGCTGGACGCGAGCGGTACGACGCCATCGTCGCCAAGGCCCAGGGTCTGTGGAACGACCCGCGGGTCCAGGAGAAGGCACACACTGCCCGAGTCGTCGCCGAGGAGAAGGCAGAGACCGCCAAGCACGCCGCTCAGGACAAGATGCCTAACCACAACGGCAGCTCCACAGGCTCCACGAGCTCCACGGGCTCGACGCCGTCGCACCAGACCACGCCGAGCGCCCCGAGCCCGGCCGCCTCCGCTGACCCGGTGACCGGGACACCGCGGGGGTGGGAGTCGTGACCACCCATCAATCCGGCCCCACCCATCAGACCGACGCATCGATGGGTGAGCTCGTCTCGCGTCTCTCGGAAGAGATGTCTCATCTCGTCCGAGGTGAGTTCGAGCTCGCCCGCCTCGAGCTGACGGAGAAGGCCAAGCACACCGGCAAGGGCGCCGGAGTCTTCGGTGCCGCCGGCCTGGTGGCGCTGTACGGAGTGGGTGTCCTGATCGCCTCGGCGATCCTGGCCCTGGCTCTGGTGCTCGATGCCTGGCTCGCCGCGCTGCTGGTCGGGGTCGTACTCCTGGCCATCGCCGGCATCATGGCCCTGGTCGGGAAGAAGGAGGTCTCCGAGGGAGCTCCGATGAAGCCCGAACGCGCCACCGAGAACATCAAGCGGGACGTCGAGGCCGTCAAGCAGCACGGCCGGCCCACGGACCACACCGCGAGGAGGACGACGCCATGACGCACGACTCCACCAGGCCCGTCGAGAGGCCCGTCGAGAGGCCCGTCGACACCCATGACGACACCGGCATCGCCGCTGTCGAGGCCGACCTGGACTCCACCCGTCACGAGCTCGCCGACACGCTCGACGAGCTCGCCACCCGGCTGGACGTCAAGACGCGGAGCAAGGACAAGGTCCACGAGGTGAAGCAGCAGGCGCAGGTGGCTGCTGGATCCCGAGACGTACAGATCCGGAGCGGCATCGCCGTCGCGGCCGTGATCACCGTGATCCTGCTGCTGGCCAAGAGGAAGCGCCGGGTCAACTAGATGATTGATGCAAGGGCTGGGCGAGCCGATTCGCGCTCGGCGCCGCGCTCGCAAGGCGCCGCCTCGAAGGAATACCGGGTGTCTTTCGAGAGGCGGCAACGCCGCGAGCGCGGATGCCGAGTGCGAAGCGGCCGGTCAGACCGCGCATCAATCATCTAGGCCGGGTCAACCGGTCCAGGAAGGCGACGAGAAGCGCCTCGCGCATCGCAGGGGTGGCCAGGTCGAGCATCGCATTGACCTCGGCCATCTGCTGCGGTAGCGCGAGGCGGTGTCCTGACCTTGTCGAAGGGTCGCCTGCTGTGTCGGCGCCGATCAGACCCGCGGCGACCAACAGGCCGTCGAAATGGTCGTCCGAGAGGGTGAGCGGGTCGAGGCTCGCGATGAACTCCGCCACGCCGGGGTCGACCGTGACCGGGCCGGCGGCCACGGCGGCCGCGACCGCCTCGCCCAGAGCGTCGAGGAACTCCGGTACGTGGGGCAGCGTCGCGGCGCTCACCGACAGGTGGATGGTGGCGGGCGCGCCGGCGTAGGACATCTGCGGCTGGACGTACCAGCCTCGGGTCGCCATCTCGTCGCAGACCGTGAACGGGTCACAGGTCGCGTCCGTCCTGACCGCGATCAGCGTGGAGTCCGGAACGCTGACCTCGGTCAGCTCGGGTATCTCGCCGATCCCGGAGCGGATGCGGTCCACGGCATCGAAGACGTCGCGGGTGAGCCGCTCGTAGCCGTCATCGCCCAAGGAGCGCATCACCGCCCAGGCACCGGCCAGCGGGCCGCCCGACTTCGTCGACTGCATCGTGGAGTTGAGCATGGTGTAGCCCGGCCACGCGGCCGAGGCGAAGAACTGCGGTCGGCGCAGCTGCGGGGTGCGGTGCAGCAGGACCGAGGTGCCCTTGGGGGCGTAGGCGTACTTGTGCAGGTCCACGGAGATCGACGTGACGCCCTCGACCGCGAACGTCCATGCCGGTACGTCGCGGCCCAGCCGGGCCGCGTAGGGCAGCACCCAGCCGCCGATGCAGGCGTCGACATGGCACCGGATCCCGCGCTCGGCGGCGGCCGCCGCGATCGCGGTGACCGGGTCGACGACGCCATGCGCGTAGGACGGCGCCGAGGCGACCACGAGCACGGTGCGGTCGTCCATCGCCGCGGCCATCGCGGCCGCATCCGCTCGGAAGTCGGGCCCGACCGGGACGAGCACCGGCTCGACCCCGAAGTAGTGGGCGGCCTTGTGAAAGGCGGCGTGCGCGGTCGCCGGCAGCACCATCCGCGGGCGCTCGATCCCGGGATGGGCGTCGCGTGCGGTCTGCACCGCGAGCAGCACCGACTCGGTGCCACCGGAGGTGACCGTGCCGACCACGGTCTCGGGGGCCTCGAGGAGGTCGACGGTCATGCCGACCACCTCGGTCTCCATCCGGAGCAGGCTGGGGAACGCGGTCGGGTCCAGGCCGTTGGAGCCTGCGTAGGCAGCCACCGCCTCACGGCCGATCCGGTCGATGTCGGGCAGACCGGAGTCGTAGACGTAGGCGAGGGTGCGACCGCCGTGCACGGGAAGGTCGGCGGTCTGCATCGAGCGGAGCTGGGTCAGGGCGTCGGTCATCCGGTCACATTCCTCTATCGGTGCTGTCATCCACGTCGTCGGCAGTGAGTGTGTAGCGCCTCAGCCACAGCAGGCTGAGGAGGGCCAGGAGCGCCGGCAGCACCGAGAAGCCGAGCGTGATCGCGGTCAGCGCCGATTCGGGCTGGGCGATGTCGCTCCCGGTCGAGGAACGGTAGCCGCCGATCGCGAGCACGGCGGCGTAGACCCCGGGCCCGAGCGCCAGCCCGAGCGTCTCACCGGCGGTCCAGACGCCGGTGTACACGCCGATCCGGCTCGAGCCGCTGCGCCGGGCGTCGACGGCGGCCGCGTCGGGGAGCATCGCCATCGGGAAGACCTGGCACCCGGCGTACCCGACGCCGACCAGGACCACCGCGGCATAGACCAGTGCGGCCGGGGCGACCTGGGCGGTCGAGGCGCCCAAGGCCCCGACGGCGAGGACGACCGAGGCGGCGACGTACCCGCTCTTCTTGCCGACCCTGGCCCCGAGCGCCGCCCACGCGGGCGTGAGCAGCAGCGCGGGGCCCACGAAGCAGACGAACAGCACCGTCGCCGCACCCGCATGGCCGAGCACGTTCGTGGCCAGGTAGTCGACGCCAGCCAGCATCGCGCCGAACGCCACGGCCTGGATCACGAAGGTGATCAGCAGCCGGCGGAAGTCGGGCGCCGCCGCCACGATCCTCAGCTGGTCGCGCAGGCTGCCCGCACCCGGCTCGATGGTGCGGACCGGCGCCCGTCGGGTGCCGACGTACGCACTGAAGACCCCGATCAGGATGAGCACCGCCATCACCACGCCCATGAGCCGATAGCCCTCACGGCCGCCGACGGCGTCGCGGATCATCGGCGCGCTGGCGCCGGCGAGCAGGATGGTCAGCGCCAGGATCGCGACCCGCCAGGTCATCAGCCGGGTCCGCTCGTCGTACGAGTCGGTCAGCTCGGCGGGCATCGCGACATAGGGCACCTGGAAGAACGCGTACGCCGTCGCGCATGCCAGGAACAGGACCAGCACCCACAGGGCCTCGAGCCCGGTGGCCATCGACGGCGCCGCGAAGAGCAGCGCGAAGGTCACCGCCAGCGCGATCCCGGCCCGGCGCAACCAGGGCCGTCGCGGCCCCCGCGGATCCACCGTCCGGTCGCTGATCCGGCCTGCGATCGGGTTCAGCACCACATCCCACGCCTTCGGTGCGAACACGATGAACCCGGCCGCCAGCGCTGCGATCCCGAGGGTGTCGGTCAGGTAGGGGAGCAGCATCAGGCCCGGGATGGTGCCGAAGGTGCCGGTGGCCACCGAGCCGGAGCCGTAGCCGAGGCGTACGCCGAGCGGCAGGGTCGGACGGGCGTGCATGCCCGACATAGTGCCGTGGCCGACCCCTCGGCGTCCGGGGTTTCGCCTCATCCTCACCACAGGTAGCGGCGTACGAAAGCCTCCTTGATCGGCCCGCCATGGGCGAACGCGGCGTCCACGGTCTTCTCGAGGGTGAGCGCCGAGAAGCAGGTGTCGCCGTCGACGAGAAGATCCGCGTACGCCGCAGCCGCCTGCGCGAAGCTCACGTTCCGAGCGGGGTGGAGCAGGACGTGGCGGGTCTGCGGCGTCCACTGGTCGGGGTGGTTCCGCATCGAGAGCGCGAGGAGGTGGTCGCGCCAGATCTGGCGCAGGCCGGTGTCGAGGACCTTGTCCTGCCAACCCGGCTTGAACGCGCCGGAGGCCTCCGCGATGGCGATCAGGAACTCGGTCTGCTCCTCGTGCCTTGCGACGGCGTCCGGTTTGTCGGGCGGCGGCTTGGGCTCCTTCACGGCGTGTTCGTGATACTTCGTCTCGACGCCGAGCACGGTCAGTGGCGCGGTCGGCCGTCCGAGCACCAGCGCGACGTCGAAGGCGGTGCGGTCCCGGGTGTAGCGATCGCTGCCTCGTCCCGGCGACCATTCGAAGAGGATCGCCGAGGTCTCGGCATAGGGCGCGCCGAACAGCTCTGCGAGCTGGTGCCGGGAGGCGTGGTTCTCCGGCAGAGACGCCTCACCGAAGAGGTTGAACGCCATCGGCATCGACGACAGCAGATCGCGATACAGACGCTTCGCGTCGAGGGTCTGGTGATCCTGCTTCGCCTCCACGCGTGCCCGGGCGATCCGGTGGATCTCAGGGGTGAGGAAGTTCGCGCCCGCCTCTGCGTCGGCGTCGAGGAGCTTCGTGCCGTTGTGGATGTCTTCCACCGGGGTCTCGTCGAAGCCTCGTCTCCCCGCGTGGCTGCCGAAGGAGACGATGCCGAGCTCGTCGACGGCCCAGCGATGCTGTCGCCACCTGGCCTCCCGCTTGAACGCCGTCATCCTCTGCCCACCGGCCGTGTCGGTGTCGAACCAGCAGCCGGCGTCCTTCAGGTCATCTTGCGACGGGATCATCGGCGTCTTCATCGTGATCGTCCTTCGTCCGGGGGTTGCGATCATCGACGTCCGAATCCTCGGAGACCGACCACATCGAACGGCGCGTACCCGGCGTTGGGTACGTGGGCGTGGCTTCTGATCTGCGGAGTAGGTTGGCGCCATGCCGCTCGAGACCGGTGCCGTCGCGCCCGACTTCACGCTCCCCGCCCAAGACGGTACGTCCGTCGTCCTCTCCTCGCTCCTCGAGAAGGGACCCGTCGTGCTCTTCTTCTACCCGGCCGCCGAGACCCCGGTGTGCACGAAGGAGGCCTGCCACTTCCGTGACCTGGCCGGCGAGTTCGAGGCGATCGGCGCCCAGCGGCTCGGGATCAGCAAGGACAGCGTGAAGAAGCAGGCCGGCTTCGCCGCCGACCACGACCTCGACTATCCCGTCCTCTCCGATCCCTCCGGATCGGTCGCCGGGCTCTACGGCGTGAAGCCGAGCATCCTCGGCAAGCTCGGACCGCTGCAGCGTACGACCTTCGCGATCGGCGCCGACGGCCGGATCAAGGCTGTCGTCGAGGGGATGCTCAAGGCCGAGATCCACGCCGACGAGGCCCTGGCCGCGCTCCGGGACGAGGCGCGATGACGGCCCGGCCCACCATCGCCGTCACCGGCGCGACCGGTTACGTCGGCGGCCTCGTCGCTCGCGCGCTGGGAGGCTCCGCCACCGATCTTCGTCTTCTCGTGCGTGACCCCGCCAGGGCCCCCGAGATCCCCGGAGCCGACGTGTTCGCGGTCAGCTACGACGACCGAGAGGCCGCTGTGGCGGCTCTCGACGGCGTTCAGACCGTGCTCATGGTCTCGGCCGCCGAGTCGGCGGACCGCCTGGAGCAGCACCTCACCTTCGTCGACGCCGTCGCGGCGGCCGGGGTCGAGCACATCGTCTACACGTCCTTCTTCGGCGCTGCGCCGGATGCCGTCTTCACGCTCGCGCGCGACCACTTCGCGACCGAGGAGCGGATCAAGGCGAGCGGCATGGGCTACACCCTGCTCCGTGACAACTTCTACCTCGACTTCCTCCCCGCCCTGGTCGGTGAGGACGGTGTCATCCGGGGGCCGGCAGCCGAGGGGCGCTTCGCGCCGGTCGCGCGCGCCGACGTCGCGCGCTCGGCCGTGGCGGCGCTCACGGCGCCACACCATCACCGAGGGCTCACCTACGACCTCACCGGACCCGAGTCGCTCACGATGAGCGAGGCAGCCGACATCCTCGCCGAGCATCTCGGGAGAGAGGTGCGCTATCACGACGAGACGGTCGAAGAGGCCTACGCGTCGCGTCGCCGGTGGGAGGCGCCCGACTGGCAGTACGACGCCTGGGTCTCCACCTACACCGCGATCGCCGCAGGGCAGCTCGACGGCGTCAGCAGTGCTGTAGCCACGCTCACCGGTCGGGAGCCTCTGGGCCTCCGCGACTACCTCGCCGCCGGCGAGTAGGCGCAGGAACCGAGCGAGTCCGACCGCGTCATTCCTGCTGGCGGACCACCGAAACCGAGGCCATCGCGGGCACGTCGAGGCGGTATACCCGGCTGAAGCCCTCGCCGTCGAGGCTGGCCAGAGAGGCGTCCATGTCGGCCCGCTGACCACGGATTGCGCGTTCGGGGACGACGCGTCCGTGGCGTGAGGTGTTGCGTGCCAGGCAGTCCTCGAGCGAGACGTCGAGAGCGATGGCGACTGTCTCGACGCCGAGCTTCTCGGCAAGGTCGAGGTTGCGGCGACGGGCACTCCCATGGACGTTGGTGGCGTCGATGACCGCGATCCGACCGGCCTCCAGGCGTGCCTGCGCGATGTAGCGGACGAGCTCGAAGGCCTGCGGTGTGACCGACTGATCCGCCTCGGAGTCCGCGATGAGGGCCCGGCAGTGGTCGCTGGAGATGACCTCGTACGGCCCGAAGACGTGCTTGGCGAAGGTCGACTTCCCCGATCCCGACGGACCGATGAGAAGCACCAGGCTGGGAGCGCCGATCTTGATGGTGCCACCGGCAGGTACGTCGATCACGCGCCAACCGTACTGGGAGGCTCGTCGAAACCACTCACGCGTCCCTCCCGGTTCCCCTACGGTTGCGGGGTTCGAATCACGAGGAGGACGCGTTGGATTACACGCCGGTTCAGATCGGTACGTCGACCATCCTGATCGAGTCGTCGGACGACGGGCCCGGCGGAGGGATCGACAGGTCCGGCGACGAGTTCGGCACCACCGAGACCAGCAGCCGGCTCGAGGACGCCTACGGATCGCTCAAGCGGATGCTCCAGGACGTCTCGGCGGATCTCGGCAGCGCGCTCGCGTCATCCCCTGACGGGCCCTGCTCGGTCTCGCTGGAGCTCGCGTTCTCGTTCACCAGCGGCGCCGACGTGTGGGTCATGAAAGCGCAGGGTCAAGGGTCGGTGAAAGCCACGTTGACCTGGGACTTCGACCGATCCTGATGAGCGTCGGCGAGCTGCTCGCGCAGGCGACCTGCGCCGTCCGGGCGAGCAAGGACGGACGTACGATCGGCACTGCCTGGCTGGGCACCGACGAGGGCCATCTCCTGACCGCGGGCCACGTGGTCGCACCCCTCGCCTCGCAGGGTGAGGTGTGGGTGAGGTTCCCCGATGCCGAGACCGACGAGCGTGCGACGTTCGTGATCCAGCCGGTCCACGACAAGCCCGCCGCGTTGGACTTTGCGGTGCTGAGGCTCGACCGCCCGAACGGTCGGCGCCCGCTGCCGTTCACCCTCGTGACGCAGGCCGACGGACTGGTGCGCGCGCGTGGCTACGGCGACAACCTCCGCAACGCGCAGAGCGGCGGCACCGGCGTACTGACACCTGCCGGGAACTACCTGCGCACCAGCAGCTCGTGGGCCTACTACTTCCAGTACGAGACGACGACCCTGGCGGTCACCGGATTCAGCGGCGCCGCGGTCTACAGCGACCTCGCCGGTGCGGTTATCGGCATCCAGGTCGAGGCCGAGGGCGGCCGACAGGCGTTCGCGATGCCGCTTGCCCGGATCGTCGACTACTGGGAAGAACTCGTCGGCGCCGCGGTGAGACCGACGCGCGGTCGCTGTGTCCTGCTGCAGCCGAGCAGCACCACCGAGACCCAGCGCGACATCGTCCGTGAGCGGATCCTGCGGCCCGTGCTGGAGCAGCTGAACCTCTCCCTCTACGTCTCGGAGCCGTCGGGAATGCGGGGCGAGGATCTCAAGCAGCTCGAGCTCGCCGACGTCGTCATCGCCGACATCACCGACGCAGATCCGGCGGTCGTCTACGAGCTCACGGTCGCTCAGGGTCTCGGCACTCCGGACGTCGTCATCCAGGAGCGGAGCACGAAATTGCCGGCCGGACGCATCTTCGACGTGCTCGACCTCGACCTGGACGACGTCGAGGCGTCCAGACGCACCGTCGAGCAGCGCCTGCTCTCGGTGCGGTCGATCTTCGAGGCGCTGGGCGAGAACCCGACGGCCAACCCGGTGACGACCTTCTTCAAAGCGCCGCTGACCCAGATCTCGGTGGCCAACGCCCTGGCCGCGGGCTACGCGAGGAACTTCGTGATCCCCGTCGCCGACGCGCTGCTCGAGATCAGCGCGGGACGGGGTCCGGGCGGCGTGACCGTCGACGGTGTCGAGGTGTCCCCCGAGCGGCTGCGAGATGTCACCGTGACGGTGGTCGTGCCGAAGCGGCTGGAGTGGTGCAGCGATGACTTCATCGATCTCGAGCTCGCCCGAACCGGCCTGGTCGTCCCTGCAACCGTGTCCCACCCGGACTTCTCGCGACCACGGTCTATGAAGTGCCTTCCGCTCGTCGACGGCGAACCGGTGCGGCTCCTCGACGTGTTCCCGACCACCCTGGCCACGGTTGCCGAGTCGATCGACGAGCGCTTCGATATCGATCCCCACCGGCGTACGAGCGACCATTGGGTGGCGCTGGAGCAGAAGGAGATCGACCGCTTTCAGAGCAAGCTCGTCAAGCGCATCCGCTCCGCTGGTGACCGCCGCGTCGGCCCCCGGTTCCTCCGTGACGTTGTCCGTGTCTCCACGGCCGCGGCGGTGTTCCCGCAGCTCACCTGACGTCGGGGAATGCCCGCCGCCACGTCGGGTACCGCCTTCGGCATGGTTGCATTCGGATACACACTGATGACCGAACAGGCGGGCCCGAAAGACCTCGTGCGCCACGCCGTCGCTGCCGAGGAGGCGGGTTTCGACTTCCTCGTGATGAGCGACCACTACTCGCCATGGCTGGTCGAGCAGGGGCACGCGCCGTACGCATGGAGCGTGCTGGGCGCAGTCGCGCAGGCCACGCAGCGGATCCCGCTGATGACCTACGTGACCTGCCCGACGATGCGCTACCACCCCGCCGTGGTGGCCCAGAAGGCTGCCACCGTGCAGGATCTCTCCGACGGCCGGTTCACCCTCGGACTCGGCAGTGGAGAGAATCTCAACGAGCACGTCGTGGGTGCCGGCTGGCCGGCCGTGCACACCAGGCATGAGATGCTCGCCGAGGCGATGGAGATCATCTCCGCGCTCTTCGACGGCGATCTCGTCGACTACCGGGGCGAGCACTTCCAGGTCGATGCCGCTCGGCTCTGGGACCTTCCCAGCACCCGGGTTCCTGTCGGGCTGGCGATCGGCGGGCCCGAGGTCTCCAAGCGCTGCGCCGCCATGGCCGACCACCTGATCGCCGTAGAGCCCGATGCGGATCTGGTGGCGGGGTGGAACAACGTGGCGGAGGCGCCGAGAGTCGGAGCCGGTGGCAACCGAGCCATCGGCCAGATCCCGATCAGCTGGGACCCCGCGGACGCCGAAGCAGCGACACGACGGGCCCACGACCAGTTCCGCTGGTTCGGCGGTGGCTGGGCGGTCAACAGCGAGCTTCCGACCACGGCGAGCTTCGCTGCCGCCTCGCAGTTCGTGCGCCACGAGGACGTCGCCTCGTCGATCCCGTGCGGCCCCGACCTCGACGCGATCACGGACGGGATCCGGCCCTTCTGGGAGGCCGGGTTCACCGATGTGGCTCTCGTCCAGGTGGACGGGTCGACGAACGACCAGTTCCTGACCGAGGCGGCCGCGCCTCTCCTCGCCGCGCTGCGCTCGGCGTCGGGCTGAGGCTCGGCCGCCCGGGACTCAGGGCTTGAAGACGACCTTCACCAACCACCTCGCCGGGCTGTTGGCCGAGTCGCCCTAGCCCGCGGGGCAGCGAGCGAGTCCTGCGTGGACGGCGAGCAGCTGAAAGGTCGGAGGCGCGCGCAGGTCATAGGAGCGCGGGCACTGCCTGGGCGGCGGTATAGACGGCGACGCCGAGGACCAGGACGGTGAAGACGGTCCGTAGCCAGTCGGTGTCGACACGGTCGGCGAGGCGTGCCCCTGCGACGGCAGCTGCCGCCGACGTCGCGGTGAGGACGGCGACGGGGATCCAGTCCGGCTGGGCGCCGGAACCGGCCCGGACGACCAGTGCTGCGGTGCTGGTGATGGTGATGACCACCAGGGACGTGCCGGCGGCGTACTCCATGGGCAGCGCGAGGGCGATCAGTAGAGCGGGTACGACGAGGAAGCCGCCGCCCACGCCCAGAAAGCCGGTCAGTGCCCCGACGACCGTCGCCGTCACCAGCACCTTGAGCGCCCGGGGGCACTGGCAGGCGAACTTCGGGCTGAACGTGATGATCGGGTCGTCCAAGGCGGGTCGCGCGGCGGGCCGGTGGCGGCCTCCCCGACCGTGACGTAGCTGGCGCCAGGCCAGCATTCCGCCGACCAGCAGCATCAGGGCGGCGAACGCGGCCAACAGGACGTTCTCGGGGACCCGGTCGGACGCCGCTGACCCCACCACCGCTCCGCCGATCGCGATCAAGCCGAAGACCAGGCCGCGGCCGAGCAGTACGTTGCCGGCCCGATGTGCGGCGATCGCCCCGATGAGCGAGGTGACGCCGACGACCACCAGCGATCCGGTGGTCGCCTGGGGAGCGGACTGGCCGAGCAGATACACCAGCACCGGCACCGCCAGGATCGAACCGCCGCCACCGAGTGCGCCCAGAGACAGGCCGATGAGCGCGCCGGCGGCGACGGCGAGGAGCAGGGTCATCTCAGGCGCCGTCGCCCTGTCGGCTCACGAGGTGCAGACCCACCTTCTCGGCGTTCTCGAAGGAGTCGTCGATCGCGACCGGAGTACGGCCGGCGGCGGCAATGAACGAGGCGGCGACCGAGGCGCGGTAGCCGCCGGCGCAGTGCACCCACACCTCCCCGGCCGGCACGTCGCCGACCCGGCGGGGCAGCTCGTGGATCGGGATGTTGACCGCTCCTTCGATCGCTTCGGCCTCGTACTCGTCCGAGCGGCGTACGTCGAGCACGGCGACGTCGCGGTGGTGGCGCACCTGCGCCAGGTCGGCGAAGGTGGCGGTGGGGAAGCTGCCGAGCTCGCCGTCGGTCCAGTCCTGCGGTCCGCCGGTGGCCTGGGCTGCGGGCCGGTCGATGCCGATCCGGACCAGCTCGCGCTGGGCGGTGGCCACGTCCTCGGGTGTCTCGCCGAGCAGGGTCACGGGCGTGCCCCACTCGATCAGCCAGCCCAGGTAGGTCGAGAAGCCACCGTCCAGCCCGAAGTTGAAGGTGCCGGGGGAGTGACCGGCGGCGAAGGCCTTGCGGTTGCGCAGGTCCACCACCCACTCGCCCGCCTCGATCCTGCGCCGCAGCTCGGTCGCGTCGGCCTCCTGCACCGGGGAGAGGTCGGGTGCGGATGGGCCGGCCGCGTTGGCGGGTCCCATGTGCGCGTAGTACGCCGGCCAGGCGGCGAGGCCGCTCAGCAGCTCGCGGACGTAGGTCTCCTCGTCCTGGGTCAGCACCGGATTCGTGCGCTTCTCGTCGCCGATCGTCGAAGCGGTGGCTTCGGACTGCGTGGCCGAGCAGAAGGACCCGAACCCGTGGGTGGGGTAGATCTCCGCCTCGTCAGGCAGTTGCTCGGCGAGCTTGTGTGCCGACGCGTGCTGGTGGCGCACCAGGGCGTCGGTGTGCTCCTTGCCGAGCAGGTCGGGCCGGCCGGTGGCGCCGTAGAGCAGCGAGCCGCCGGTGAACGCGGCGTACGGCTCCTCGCGGTCAGGCCCTTGGACCGAGAGCTCGTAGGACAGGTGTGTGAAGGTGTGACCGGGAGTGGCGATCGCGCGGACACGCATCCGGTCGCCGACCTCGACGACCTCGTCGTCGGTGATCGGAGTGCGGTCGAAGGACACCTCGTCCGCGCCGTTGACCAGGTACGCCGCGCCGGTCGCCTGCGCGAGTGCCAGGCCGCCGGTGACGTAGTCGTTGTGGATGTGGGTCTCGAAGACGTGGGTCAGTCGGACGCCGTCGGCCTCGAGCACTTCCAGCACCCGGTCGATGTCGCGCTGAGGGTCGACCACGAAGGCGACCTCGCCGTCGTGGACCACGTAGGTGCGGTCCCCGAGCGATGGGGTCTCGAGGGTGCGGACGATCAGCCCGCCGGCCGGCTGCTGCTGTGCCGCGGTGGACTCGATGGCGGTGTAGTCGGTCATGTTCGCCTCATTTCTCGATCGGTCGCCCGGAACGGATCCAGGCATTGGTGCCGCCCGCGACGTTGATCGCGTCGAAGCCGTTGGCGGTCAGGACTTCGGTCATCGCACCGCTGCGATTGCCCGAGGCGCACACCATGTGGACCGAACGATCCCGATCGACTTCGCCCAGTCGGGCGAACAGCTGATCCATCGGGATGTTGATCGCCCCGGGCACGTGGCCCTCGCGGAACTCGGCAGGCTCGCGGACGTCGATGACAGCCGCGCCCTGATCGAGCGCCGCGGCGAGCTGGTCGATGGTGGTCTCACGCATGAGAGGGACTCCTTTGCTGACGTGTCGTGTAACCCCCCGGGGGGTTGTGGTTTCGACGTTAACACATCCCCCTAGGGGGTTGTATGGTTGTCAGTGCAGACCCGCCGCAGGCCTAGTGATCGATACCCAGGAGGGACATACCCATGACGCAGTACACGCTCGAAGCCACCGTTCGCCGCCCCTATGGCGAGACCGTCGAGGCGGTGCGCGCCGAGCTCGCAGCTGCCGGATTCGGCATCCTCACCGAGATCGACCTGAAGGCCACGCTGAAGGCGAAACTCGATGTCGACGTCGCACCCCAAGTCATCCTGGGGGCCTGCCGTCCGCAGCTGGCTCACCAAGCGCTGCAGGCAGATCCCTCGATCGCCGCCCTGCTGCCCTGCAACGTCGTCGTCCGGGCCGTCGACGACACCACCACCGTTGTCGAGGCCTTCGACCCCGACACCATGATGTCCATCGCCGGCGACGCCGGCGACACCCTTCGCGCCGTCGCGACCGACGCGCGGCAGCGGCTGACCGCGGCTCTGGCCGCATTGGAGAACAACTGATGGACCTCGAACCCGCCGAGATCAAGGCGATCATCACCCGCATGAAGCGCGCCAACGGCCACCTCGCCAGCGTGATCCGCATGATGGAAGAGGGATCGGACTGCGAGTCCGTCCTCACCCAGCTGGCCGCCGTGAACAAGGCCCTCTCCCGCGCTGGCTACGCGATCGTGGCCACCGGCCTGCAGCAGTGCCTCACCGAGTCCGACGAGGGTCTCGACGGTGTGGACGTCAAGAAGATGGAGAAGCTCTTCCTCGCCCTCGCCTGAGCAGGCGGAACGCCAGGCTCAGGGCTTGAAGACGACCTTCACCATCCCGTCGGCCTTGGTCTGGAAGGACTTGTAGGCCCACGGAGCCTCGGTGAGGGGAACGTGGTGGGTGGCGAAGGAGTCCACGCCCAGCGGGTCGTCGTCGCCCTCGAGGAACGGCATCAGGTCATCAGTCCAGGCGCGTACGTTGGCCTGGCCCATGCGGATGCCGACCTGCTTGTCGAACAGTTGCATCATCGGGAACGGGTCCATCGCACCGCCGTAGACGCCGGCGATCGAGACGGTGCCTCCGCGGCGTACGGCCTCGAAGGCGGTGTGCAGCGCGGCCATCCGGTCGACGCCGGCGGTCTGCATCACCGGGCGGCTGACGGCGCCGGGCATCCGCGACAGGATGGTCGTGGCCATCTCCGCGATCGGCGACCCGTGGGCCTCCATCCCCACGGCGTCGACCACGGCGTCGGCTCCGCGTCCGTCGGTCAGCTCGCGCACCTGCTCGCCGACGTCGCCGGACCCGAACGAGATCGTCTCGGCTCCACGCTGTTCGACCCGGGCGAGTCGCTCGGGCTCGCGATCCACGCTGAGGACACGGTGACCCTCGGCGATGGCGAAACGGGCCACCATGTCACCGATCGGGCCGGCGCCGAGCACCAGCACGGTGCTCTCCGGGCCTGGGTCGGCGTACCGGAGCGCCTGCCATGCGGTCGGCAGGACATCGGAGAGGAACAGGAACCGGTCATCGGGCGGGCCGTGCGGCACCTTGACCGGCAGCTGGTTGCCGAAGGGGACGCGGAGGTACTGCGCCTGCCCGCCGGGGACCTGTCCGTAGAGCGAGCTGTAGCCGAAGAGGCTCGCGCCGGTGCCCTGGTCGCGGTTCTGCGTGGTCTCGCACTGTGAGTGCAGGTCGCGCCGGCACATCCAGCAGGTTCCGCAGCTGATGTTGAACGGCACCACCACCCGGTCACCGACGTTCAGCTCGTGGACCGCGGGTCCGGTCTCGGCCACGACCCCCATCGGCTCGTGGCCGACGATGTCGCCCGGCGTCATGAAACCGGTGAGCACTTCGTAGAGGTGCAGGTCGGAACCGCACAGTCCCGACGAGGTGACCTCGACGATGATGTCGTCGTCCTCGACGATGTGCGGGTCCGGGACCTCCTCCACCCGGATGTCGCGCCGCCCTTGCCAGGTGACCGCCTTCATGGATCTGCCTCCTTCGGATCGGATGACCACTGCGGTACCCGGATCCGGCGATTCGAGACCGGCGATCGAACAGTGCTCAACCGGAGCGAGGTGGGTACCGGTGACGCACATCGGACAGATCGGGCCGGAAGCGGGAAGGGCGTGGACACACATGAAGGTGGTTGTCATAGGTGCGTCGGGAAACCTCGGCAGCGCCACGATCCGGGCCTTGACCGCGGACGGTGCCGCGACGGTCATCGCCGTGGCCCGGCGGGCGCCGAGCGGCCCGCGGACCAACACCCACGCCTCTGCGGAGTGGCGTGAGGCCGACGTGTCGACGGGCAACCTGGAGCCGGTGCTGGAAGGGGCCGACGCGGTCGTCCACCTCGCTTGGAAGTTCCAGCCGACGCACCGGCCCGAGGAGACCTGGGCGACCAACGCGGTCGGCACGCGCAAGGTGCTCGAGGCCGTGACCAGGGCCGGCGTCCCGGCGCTCGTGTGCGTCTCGTCGGTGGCTGCCTACTCGCCGGTCGACCACGACGATCACCTCGACGAGACCTGGGAGACCGACGGCGCGTCGTCGGCTGCGTACTGCCGGGAGAAGGCGTACGTCGAACGGGCTCTGGACGCCTTCTCCGGCTACCATCCCGAGGTCCGTCTGGTCCGGGTCCGGCCCGCGTTCGTCTTCCAGCGCTCGGCGGCCAGCGAGCAACGGCGCATCTTCGGCGGCGCCCTGGCCAGGCCCGAGCTCCTGGACCGGCGGCGGATCCCGGTGGTGCCGGTGCCTGCGGGCCTGCGGTTCCAGGCAGTGCATGCCGGCGATGTCGGCCGGGCTCTCGCCACCGCCGCGACCACGGAGGTGACCGGCGCGTTCAACCTGGCCGGTGAGGGCGTGATCACTCGCGAGGAGATCGGCGAGCTGATGGGCGCTCGGACGGTCGAGGTCCCCTCGAACCTCATGCGTCAGGGCTTGGAGACGGCCTGGCACGCACGTCTCGCGCCCGTCCCGGGCAGCCTCCTCGATGCGGTCATGCAACTGCCCCTGATGTCGACCGCCCGCGCTGAGCGGGAGCTCGACTGGCGACCGCGCCACTCCGCCATGGAGGCGCTCGAGGCGGTCATCTCCGGCATCCCGGCGAAGGCCGGCAGCGAGCTTCCGCCACTGCATCCGTGACGTCCAGGAGAAGGACCACCCCGGCAGACGGGTCGGGCGTTCCGCGATCAAGGCATGAGGGCGATGCTCCTTGGTTACCGGTTGGCATGACGTCACTGAGCTGTCTGATCCTGAACTGCACTCTCAAGCCTTCGCCTCACGAGTCCAGCTCCGAGCTGATCGGGTCCCAAGTGCTCTCCGCGCTCCGGGATCACGGGGTGGGCGGCGAGATGGTCCGGGTGGTCGATCACGACGTGCGGTTCGGGGTGACCACCGACGAGGGCGACGGAGACGAGTGGCCGCAGCTGCGTGAGCGGATGCTGGCCGCGGACATCCTGGTGCTGGTCACCCCGATCTGGCTGGGTCAGCCGTCCGCGGTCTGCAAGATGGTGCTCGAGCGGCTCGACGCCGAGCTCGGCGAGACCGACGACGACGGCCGGATGCTGACCTACGACAAGGTCGCCGGGATCGGCGTCGTCGGCAACGAGGACGGCGCCCACCACGTCACCGCCGAGCTCTGTCAGGCGTTGAACGACGTCGGCTTCACCATCCCCGCCGGCGCGGCGACCTACTGGGTCGGCGAGGCCATGCAGGGCGTGGACTACAAGGACAAGGAGCCGACGCCCGAGACCACCGCGGGGACGACCAGGACCCTGGCCCGCAACGTAACCCACCTCGCGGGCCTGTTGGCTGCCTCGCCCTATCCCACTGAGTGACCGCTCACCCAGTGACGGCAGGAGCGAACGGGGGCACACTGGCCCCATGATCTCCGTCTCCGACCGGGGCCGACCTGAGCTCCGGGTGCGCCTCACCGCCGAGGCGGCCAGCGTGCCCGGAGCGCGCAGGTTCGTCACGGATGGGCTTCTGGATTGGGGTCGCGCGCACCTGGTCGAGGACGCGGCCATGTGCATCACCGAGATGGCGGCGAACTCGGCCCTGCACAGCGGCAGCCCCTACATGCACGTGCGTCTGCACGATCTCGAGCCGGCGGTGAGGGTCAGCGTCGAGGACGACGGCGCGCTGGTCCCTGTCCAAGCCGTTGCTCCGCCTCCTGTCGAGAGTCGGGGCACCACCGGGCGGGGGCTGGCCATCGTGTCGGTGCTGGCGAAGTCCTGGGGGATCGAGGAGCGCGCCGATCGGCGGCGCATCTGGGCCGACCTCGTCGGCGACGGCGTCGAGCACGACGTACGGCCTCCCACGGTGGAGTACGGCGAGCAGGTGGTGCCGGCGTCGTCCGCCGTCCCGGCGGACTGGGTCACCGTGCGGTTGCCCCGCTGCCCGGTCCAGCTCGGGCTCCAGATCGACCAGCGCCTCGACGACCTGGTCCGTGAGCTCCAGCTCATCGACTCCGAAGAGGGCCCGACCCCGCCGCGGGAGCTCGGCCAGCTCATCGAGCGGCTGGTCGCCCGACCGGCCTTCGCCCGTCACATGGGTCGGCGCACCGCACTGGACGCTGCTGCTGCGGGGCTGGAGTACGTCGACATCGAGATGACCCTTCCCCGCGAGATGGCTGTCGTGGTCCGTGAGCTGATGGCCGCGGACAACCTGGCCGACGCGCTCAGCGAGACCCACCAGCTGCTCACCCTGCGCTCCACACCGGAGATGGTCTCGCTGCGGACCTGGTTCACCGAGAGCATCGTCGCTCAGGCGGAGGACGACGCCGACCCCGTGCCGTACGACGAATGGCTGCGGGCGGGTGGTGGCCATGGGTGAGGCTTGCCCAGCCTGTCATTCTCGGACGCGGCTCAGCGACTGCGGTGGCAGGAGCGGGTGGGACTGGAGGTCCACGCGGCGTACGCCGCAGCTTGTGCAGCGTACGTAGAGGACCAGGCCCTCCGACGTCTGATGGCTGGACTCGGTGAGCCAGCCGTGCTCATGGGTGGCGTCCGCGTGCGGGGACTGCTCTGTTGCGGTGTCCGTCATGGTCACCACCCTGCTGTAATGGTCTTATGCATCTCAACCCTTACGGCGAGTACGCCGTGCTCATGGCTGCCTCGCTCGCCGACGACTGGCCCGAGGACCGGGCCGGCATCGAGGCCCGGACGAGGGAGTTCGGCATGACGATGGACTTCGCTGAGGCCTCAGGCGACCATCGGCGAACCCGCGGGGTGATCGACGAGTGGCTTCGTATCGTCGATGCGGGGGAGCCGGGGGAGCGGGCGCGGTTGCTCAACGACCTGATGGCGCAGGCGACGGCGTATCCGCGACTGACCGACCACGGGCAGGAGGGGTGGCACATCCACTACCGAGACGAGGCCAACGACTCGCTTCCCGACGTGCTGCGCGCGGTGATCAGCGTCGGCACGGCGCTGCACCTGACCACTCGGGGCATTCATCGCCTGAGCCGGTGCGCCGCGGGGCAGACGGACGGGGACCCATGCGTTGCGGTGGTCGTGGACGTCACTCGGAACGGACGGCAGCGCTACTGCTCGGTCCGCTGCGCCAACCGGGCTGCGGTACGTCGGCACCGAGCCCGCCGCTCTTCGCCTGCCCGCTGAACGGTGCGCTGCGCGGGCTCGGCGACTGCGGTTACTCCCAGGGGGTGGTGACCTGGAGGACCGCTTCGGTGAGCGCCTTTGTCCGCAGACCGGTCACCTGCTGATATTCCGGGTCCGCGACCATGCTGCTGAATGCGGAGCGTGAGGGATAGCGGACCAACAGGACTGCATCCCATTCCTGGCCCGCCTCGGCCACGAGGGCCGTGGAGCCCTCGCCGGCGTAGATGACCTCGCCGCCGTATCGGGGCAGGAACGTCGTCGACAGGGCCTCGGCGTACTGGTCGTACATCTCGCGGCCGCCGTCGTCGAACCTCAGCAGGTTCAGCATGACCACCGGCCCGCCTTGGTCCTCGCTGAGCAAACGCTTCAGGTCCGTGCCGCGGGGGTCGATCGCCATGCTCGAGATAATGACACACCCACTACGACGACGCCGTGATTTCGGTTCGGCGGGTGACGATGCAGGATGACTTGCGGGCAGGCGCATGTTCGCTCCTGCGCGAACGCACGTTTCCCGACTGCCTGGGTACCGGCCCACCAAGCGGCGCGACACCGAGACGCTTCCCGGGTGTCCCCGACTCCGAGGTCCGAGCGGCCGCCTCGAGGAGGCGGTCACACCGCTGATCACGAGCCACCCGAGCCGATGGAGGCAAAGGCATGGAACAGCAGATCGACCGTGTAGCCGAGCCCTGGGGCAGCCGGACTCCGTACGGGGCCGACGAGCCATGGCCGGTGCGAGTGGACACCCACCTCGCCGACGGCGTCGCGCCCGACGACGTCGACCGATGGGTCCAGTCGGCGTCGATCCTGCACTCCAACGGCGATGCGATGGACATCGGCGTCAAGGATGGTCGCATCGTGGGGGTGCGGGGCCGTGACGTCGACCGCGTCAACCACGGGCGGCTCGGGCCAAAGGACCTGTACGGGTGGCAGGCCAACGGCTCCGCGGACCGCTTGACGCGGCCGTTGATCCGTCGCGACGGAAAGCTGGTCGAGACCGACTGGAACACAGCCCTGGACGCCGTCGCCGCGCGCACCACGGAGCTTCTGGAGGAGAGGGGCCCATCCTCGATCGGCTTCTACACCAGCGGACAGCTTTTCCTCGAGGAGTACTACACGCTCGGGCTCATCGCCCACGGCGGGATCGGCACGAACCACGTCGACGGCAACACCCGGCTGTGCACCGCGACCGCCGCGGCAGCGTTGAAAGAATCCTTCGCCTCCGACGGCCAACCCGGTTCGTACACCGACATCGATCACGCCGACGTGATCTGCCTCTACGGCCACAACATGGCCGAGACCCAGACGGTGCTCTGGGCCCGTATCGTGGATCGGCTCGCTGGACCGAACCCACCGGCGATCGTGTGCGTCGATTCCCGCCAGACGCCAGTGGCCGCCCACGCCACGGTGCACCTCGCGCCCCGACCCGGCACCAACGTGATGCTCATGAACGCCCTGCTGCGCGAGCTGCTCGAGCACGACTGGATCGACCACGAGTACGTGGACGCGCATGCGGTGGGGTTTGCCGAGCTCGAGAAGATGCTGGAGGGCTGCACGGTGGAGCGGGCGGCGGAGGTCTGCGGTGTGCCTGGCCCCGGCCTCCGTGAGGCCGCCCGGCTGATCGGCACCTCGAGGCGCCTGATGTCCACCGTGCTGCAGGGGTTCTACCAGTCCCACCAGGCCACGGCGGCGGCTGTGCAGGTCAACAACATCCACATCGTGCGCGGCATGCTCGGCAAGCCCGGGTGTGGTCTGTTGCAGATGAACGGACAGCCGACCGCGCAGAACACCCGCGAGTGCGGCGCCGACGGGGACCTGCCCGCCTTCCGCAACTGGAGCAACGACTCGCACATCAAGGACCTCGCCCGGGTTTGGAACATCGACCCGATGCGGATCCCGCACTACACCGCCCCTACTCACCTCATGCAGATGATGCGGTACGTCGAGGACGGCTCCATCCGCTTCCTCCACATCTCCGCCACCAACCCGGCGGTCTCGCTGCCTGAGCTGCGCAGGATCCGGTCGATCCTCTCCCAGGACCGGTTGTTCCTGGTGGTGCAGGACCTCTTCCTCACCGAGACCGCGCAGCTCGCCGACGTGGTGCTCCCGGCGGCGACCTGGGGGGAGAAGACAGGCACCTTCACCAACGTCGACCGCACGGTGCACCTGTCGGAGAAAGCCGTCGAACCGCCCGGCGATGCCCGTCCGGACCTGGACATCCTCATCGACTACGCCCACCGGCTCGGGCTGAAGGACAAGGACGGCGCGCCGCTGGTGAAGTGGAACAGCCCGGAGGAGGCGTTCGAGGCATGGAAGGAGTGCAGCCGGGGACGGCCGTGTGACTACACCGGGCTCACCTATAACAAGCTGCGCGGCGGCGGCATCCAATGGCCCTGCAACGACGAGCACCCGGACGGGACCGAGCGGATCTATGTCGACGGCGACTTCTGGTCCCACCCCGACTACTGCGAGAGCTACGGACGTGACCTCATCACCGGCGCACCGGTTGAGCCGACGGAGTACAAGGCGCTCAACCCGCACGGCAAGGCGGTGATCAAGGCAGCAGAGTACCTACCGCCCCACGAGCCTCCCTCCGAAGACCACCCGTTCCAGCTGATCACCGGACGCACGCTCTACCACTTCCACACCCGGACCAAGACCGGCCGCGCACCACAGCTGCAGGCGGCCGCCCCGGAGGTCTGGGTCGAGGCATCTGACGCCGATGCGAGCGACCGAGGATGGCAGGAGGGTGACCTCCTTCAGGTCACCACCCCCCGAGGCGCGGTCACGGCACGCTTGCGGATCAGTGGCATCCGACCCGGCGTGCTGTTCTTGCCCTTCCACTACGGCTACTGGGACACCGCCGCCGGGCATGAGCCCGATGATCGAGGGCGCGCCGCGAACGAGCTCACCCTGACCGACTGGGACCCAGCCTCCAAGCAGCCCATCTTCAAAACCGCTGCCGCGAACGCCACCAAGATCGCCCCGGCCGGCGGCACGCCGGCGCCGGCACCGACCACCACGGGCTCCGAGCCTGTTTCTTCGACGGTTTCGCCGACCAGGGGTGACGCGACGGCGATCACGAGCGAGCGTATCGACCGGACAGGAGACATCCGATGAAGGTCCTCCAGACCCTGCGCAGCCTTCGCGGCAACAAGGTCGGCGCCGCGATCGAGGAGCTGCACCGCTCCGAGAACAACCTGGCGGGCGCCCTCCTGAACCTCTCGGACCTGCAAAAGAGCGACCACGAGATCTTCTACGTCGCCCGCGACGTCGCCAGGTGGTCCCAAGAACACGTGCGCCGCCTGGCGGAGGTCGCACAGGTCTATGGGCTCGAGCTCGATCCTGCTCCGGAGGATGACGCGACCATGGTCGCCCGATTGAAGCAAAAGGGCTCCGAGCTTGCCGGCCGCTTCCACGAACCGACTCTGCTGCTCCTAGCCGACCTGCGCCATATCCACCGCACCGCCGCCGGGGTCTCTCTGGATTGGGAGGTGCTCGCCCAGACGGCACAGGCGATGAAGGACTCCGATCTGCTCGCCGTGGCTCAGGAGTGCCACCCGCAGACCCTGCGTCAGATGCGCTGGGCCAACGCGAAGGTCAAGGAAACCGCAGCTCAGGCCATGGTCACCGGCTGAACGGCAGCGTCGCGGGACGACCAACGGCTGGGTCCACGAGGTCGCTAGCTACGGGGATGCCCAGGGCTGCCCGCTCGGCCTGCGCCACGTCGTCCGTGGCCTGACCACGCCTACTCCGAGGGCGAGCCGCTCCACCTGCTCCACCTGCTCCACCTGCTCCACACCGGAGCCGGCAGGCGGCCCCACAGTCCGATCACGCGGAATGGAGTGCACCGGAGGGGGGTACCGGATCGGCATGGAAGACACATGGGCAAAGCATCCCGATCAGGTGACTCACTGCCGCCGGGCGCCGCGGACGTGCGTCCGGATGTTTCCATGACGGCGGGCCTGCCCGAGACGCCCGACGTCACCGTCGTGGTGATCACCCGGAACCGTTGGCCCGACCTACGGGAGTCGCTGCCGCGTCATCGCTGCCCGGTCATCCTCTTGGACAACGGATCCGAGGACGGGACGCCCGCGCACGTCCACGCGTCGTTCCCAGTCATCGACGTGGTCGAGCTCGGCAGGAACTTCGGAGCGGTCGCGCGCAACACAGGAGTCGAGCGAGCGACCACGCCGTACGTCGCGTTCGCCGACGACGACTCGTGGTGGAGCCCGGGGGCCCTGTCGTCGGCCGCATCGATCCTCGACGCGCATCCCCGGCTCGCGGTTCTCGCCGCTCGGGTCCTTGTCGGGGAGGAAGAACGTCCCGATCCGCTCTGCGCTGCCATGGAGGCCTCGCCGCTCGGGACCGAACCGGACCTGCCCGGTCCGTCCGTTCTCGGATTCCTCGCCTGCGGCTCCGTCGTCCGTCGCGACGCCTTTCTCGCCGCCGGCGGGTTCGACGAGGTGGTTTTCTTCGGAGGTGAGGAGGAACGGCTCGCGCTCGATCTTGCGTCGCAGGGCTTGGGTCTCGCTTATGTGGATGACGTCGTGGCCCGGCACCAGCCCTCGACCGGACGCGACCGCAGCGAACGGCGTGCGCGCGGGGAACGCAACCGGTTGCTCACCGCCGTGATGCGCCGGCCCTGGCCCGTGGTGGCACGCCACGCGTTACGTGCTGTGCTCCAAGGCGGCCCCGGGCTGCGCGGTGTCCTCCGCGCGGTGCCGGCGCTGCCTCGGGCGCTGAGGGCAAGACGACCTGTGGGCCGCCAGGTGGAGGCGGCCCGGCGGCTCATCGACACCGTGCCCTCGCTCGGGGCGGCGAGTCGTCGTCCGGAGCCGGCATCTGCCCGTGCCCGGCCGCAGGCCAGCGCTGCAGACCCGTGACCGGCCGGGGCGCGTGGAGTCCGATGCTGGGATCGTCAGTGCGACTGGCGTCGCAGAGCCATCAACAGCGCGCCGCGCCCGGCGTGCTCGAGGTCGATCAGCAGGTTGCCCGTGAGGTCGCGGTGCAGGAGGCCTTTCGCGGCCTCGCCGGCCACATGATCAACTTGTGACCCCCGCCACCTGGCGTCCCCACCCTCGAGAGCAAGGAACCCCATGCCCGCCCAGCGTCTCATGCCCACCGACGAGTCCGCGGACCTCATCGAGCTGACCCGGACCATCGTCGACAAGGAGCTGCGCCCGGTCATCGCCGACCTCGACGCGTCCGCGACGTTCCCGCGGGACGTCTTCCGGACGCTCGGGCGGGCCGGTCTGCTGTCGCTGCCGTACCCGGAGGAGGTCGGGGGCGGCGACCAGCCGTACGAGGTGTACCTGCAGGCGTTGGAGGAGATCGCGTCGGCGTCCGCGTCGGTGGGCGTCGGGGTCAGCGTGCACGCGCTGTCGTGCTTCGGGCTGTTCACCGCCGGGACCGACGACCAGAAGCAGGCGTGGCTGCCCGAGATGCTGTCGGGTGAGCTGCTGGGGGCGTACTGCCTCTCCGAGGCGCACGCCGGCTCGGACCCCGCGGCCATGCGGACCCGTGCGGTCCGTGACGGTGATGACTACGTCCTCACCGGCGCCAAGGCGTGGACGACCCACGGCGGCAAGGCGGACTTCTACAAGGTCATGGCGCGCACGTCGGACGACGGCGCGAGGGGCATCAGCTGCTTCCTGGTGCCGGCCGACACTCCCGGTCTGACGGCCGATAACCCCGAGCAGAAGATGGGGCTGATGAGCTCGACGACCGCGACGATGCTGTTCGACGGCGTCCGTATCCCGGCCGAGCGACGCCTCGGCGCGGAGGGCCAGGGCCTGCCCATCGCGCTGGCCGGGCTCGACGCGGGGCGCCTCGGTATCGCCGCCGTCGCCACCGGACTGGCGCAGGAGGCGCTCGACGTCGCCATCGCGTACGCCAAGGGGCGCGAGACGTTCGGCAAGGCGATCATCGACCACCAAGGACTCGCGTTCGTGCTGGCCGACATGGCCGCTGCGGTCGAGTCGGCCCGCGCCACCTACCTGGCCGCGGCCCGCCTCAAGGACGCGGGCCGTCCGTACTCGCGGCAGGCGTCGATCGCCAAGATGGTCTGCACCGACAACGCCATGAAGGTCACGACCGACGCGGTGCAGGTCCTGGGTGGCGCCGGCTACACCAAGGACTTCCCGG
Source organism: Nocardioides sp. NPDC006273 (assembly GCF_040613495.1). NCBI lineage: Bacteria > Bacillati > Actinomycetota > Actinomycetes > Propionibacteriales > Nocardioidaceae > Nocardioides > Nocardioides sp. NPDC006273. The sequence goes on from NZ_JBEXSD010000001.1 coordinate 44,108, forward strand.
TCGAGCGGTTCATGCGCGAGGCCAAGGTGATGCAGATCTTCGAGGGCACCAACCAGATCCAGCGCCTCGTCATCAGCCGCAGCCTCGCGCGCTGAGTCTGAGCTCACACCACGCGTACGCGGGTCTTGACCTTCGTGAAGTCCCAGACCTCGGCCGCCATCTTGGCGCTGAGGCGGATGCAGCCGTCGGAGGTCTTCTTGTCGGTGCCGAGATACCAGTTCGGGTGGATCTGACGACCCGTTCGCATGCTCACCGGGACCCGGTGGAAGGCGACGCCGCAGGGCGCGAACCGGACGAAGTGGTAGAGCCACTGTGTGCCGCCGTAGTTCGTACGTGGGTTGCCGCGCGCCGGTCGGCCGCAGTAGGAGCCGGTGGTGTACCACTTCTTGTCCAGCCACTCCGCGTCGATCATCCCACCCTGCGCGCGGATGGACCCGTCGGCGCGCACCAGCCAGACCCAGTCCTGTCGCTGGCTGATCACGATGCGGCGTCCGGTTCCCGTGCGCGCCGGCACCGGCCGGACGTCACACCGCTTCGCCGTCGCCGACATCAGCCGTTTCCGCGTGGTGGTCGTGAAGCGACCGCTCGGACTCAGTCGGTGGCGGGTCTGGAAGCGTACGACGGCCGTGCGGGTGTGGTCGTCCACGCGCCCGTCGACCCGGCCGACGTTGCAGCCGATGCCGGCCAGCCGGGTCTCCCACCGCTTGATCGTCGTGGCGGTGGCGGCGTTGCCTGGGCTGACCACCACCACGGCGGCCGCCGCCAGCGCGACAGCGGTGGCGAGGGGGAGAATGAGGACGAGGACGGAGCGGCGTGTCCGAGGTGCGCCGGCCAAGGTCGGGAAGGTTAGCACCGGGCGAGGCTAAGCGACATTTGCGCTCCGGGCAGCCGCTGTTGCCCGGTTGTTGACCAGATGACGCGGACGCGGGTGGGCCGCACTCACCGAATCGTGGCTAGTCGATGAGGAGCCAGAGCAGGTGCGCCGAGAGCGCCGTGGTCGCGGCACTCAGGGCGACCACGGCGCGGAGCGGTGGTCGTGACTGCTGGGAGTGCACGCCTCGCACACGATGGTGGTAACGCCTGGTGGTCGAGCACGCGATCGCGACTGCGACCGTGAGATAGGCGGCGGCAGAGACGACGCCTACCGGGCCGAGCTGCGGCGCTGCCTTCAAGCAGATGGTGGCGACGACCAGGTAACCGAGCACGGTTCGTGACCAGGCCAGACTGGTGCGTTCTGGCTGGAGACCAGGATCTCGCAGGGGCGTTCCGTCCGTGTGCCTCACAGCATGAGCACCAGGACACTGCCGGATCCCGCCAGCACGACGAGCGCGAGCATGGGTACCAGCGGCGACAGCGGGAGTGGGCGGTCCCTCCGCAGAGCCCGCTCCACCGCCAGCCAGCGCACCGCGGCCCCGGCGCTGATCGCGACCCCTGCGAGCAGAAGGAGCACGGCCACGGGTTGTCGGAAGGCGGGCGGCCACTGCTCGGCCATCAGGGTCTCGGTCGCCACCGCTGCCGCGACGACCGCGAGCGCGGTGCGGATCCAGGCCAGGAACGTGCGTTCGTTCGCCAGGGTGAACCGGGGGTCCGGTTCGATGTCACCACCGAGCAGGAGACTGCGGACGTCGCGGCGGCTGTTGCTCGATCTCATCCTGCTTCCTCACTGGGAGATGAAGACGCGTTGGTGGCGCTGCGCCTCCGTGTCGGCATCGTCGGGCGCGGCTGGGCCGTCGAGATCGACCCGCACGGTGTGCACGGTGCCGGTGAAGGCGTTGTCGATCGCGGCGTACTCGTCGCTGACCGGGGTGCCCAGGTCGATTCCGATGTCCAGTGTCTCGTCGAAGGAGAAGTAGTAGGGGATCGTCTGCTCCACCCGTCCCTGGGCGACCTTGATGCCGTCGACCATCAAGATCACCTCGCCGCCGCGGCCGTGTCCGCCGCCGTCGTAGTGGAACTCCATCCGGAGCTCGTGACGTCCGGGGGACAGCGGTTCCTGGGCGCCGACCGTGAAGTGGGTCAGGTCGAAGTAGCTGTAGTCGTAGCGGACCCTGCCCTCGACGCAGTACAGGGACCAGCCTCCGAACCGGCCGCCCTGGGCGATGACCACTCCGGCGGCGCCGGTCGCGGGCACCTCGACGTCGGCGGTGACGCTGTGGGAGCGGTTCTTGACGTTGGGCGTGGTCTCCTCGGTGAACCGCCGCATGCCGCCGCGGTAGGTCACCGACCGGCGGTCGCCGAGCAGGTCGACGCGTCCAGCCAGGGTGGGGTTCTCCCGCTCGGTCACCCGGGGATCGAGTGGGAACACCTGGTGCTTCGCGGCTTCGATGAGGAACAGCTCCTGCAGCTCGCGCAGCAGCTGCGGGTGCTCCGTCGCCAGGTCGTGGGCCTGCGAGAAGTCCGTCTCGACGTGGTAGAGCTCCCAGACGTCGTCGCTGAACCGTCGTCCTTCCTTCGGGACCATCTCCCAGGGAGTCCCATGGCGGGTCACCGCCATCCAGCCTTCGTGGTAGATGCCGCGGTTCCCGCACATCTCGAAGTACTGCGTACGGCGTCGGTCCTGCGCGTCGGCGGCGTCGAAGGTGTAGCGCATGCTCGTGCCTTCGACCGGCTGCTGGGCGACACCGGCTACCGAGGTCGGCTGGGGAACGCCGGCGCAGTCGAGGATCGTGGGGAGGATGTCGATGACGTGGTGGAACTGGTCTCGGACGCCTCCGTGGTCGGCGATCCCGGCGGGCCAGTGCACGACCAGGCCGTCTCGGGTCCCGCCGAAGTGGGAGGCGACCTGCTTGGTCCACTGGAACGGGGTGTTGAGCGCCAGCGCCCATCCGACGGGCGCGATCGGGTAGGTCTCCGGGCCGCCGATCCGGTCCAGGTCCGCGATCATCTCCTCGGGGTCGTCCACGAGTCCGTGGCCGAGTCGGTGCTCGACCGTGGTGCCCTCGATGCCCCCTTCGCCCGACGCGCCGTTGTCGCCGAGCAGGTAGACGAACAGCGTGTTGTCCAGCTCGCCGAGCTCGTCGAGCGCGGCGACGAACCGCCCGACCTGCTGGTCGGCGTGCTCGGTGAACCCGGCGTAGGTCTCCATGAACCGCGCCGAGAGCGCACGCTGCGTGTCGGAGAGCTCGTCCCAGTGGGGTACGCCGTCGGCCCAGCGAGCCAGCTCGGCGTCGGCCGGGGCCACGCCGATCCGCTTCTGCTCGGCCAGGGTGGCCTCGCGCTGCTCGTCCCAGCCGTGGTCGAACCGACCCCGATATTTCTCTTGCCACTCCGGCGCCACGTGCAGCGGCGCGTGCGAGGCGCCGAGAGCGAGGTAGGTGAAGAACGGCCGGTCCGGGGTCAGCGTGCGCTGCGTACGCACCCAATCGATCGCCCGGTCGGCGAGATCCTCCGAGAGGTGATACCCGTCCTCGGGTCGCCGGTCCGGCTCGACCGGCGTCGTGCCTTCGTACAGCAGCGGGTACCAGTGGTTCATCTCCGCACCCATGAACCCGTAGAAGGTGTCGAACCCCTCGCCGGTCGGCCACCGGTCGAACGGGCCCACCGCGCTGATCTCGCGCGGCGGGGTCTGGTGCCACTTGCCGAAGGCCGCGGTGCTGTAGCCGTTGCCCTGCAGGATCTGGGCGATCGTCGCCGCAGACTGGGGCCGGAACCCGTTGTAGCCGGGCGCCGCCGTGGCCATCTCGGTGGTGCCGCCCATCCCGACGGAATGGTGGTTCCGGCCGGTCAACAGGGCCTGGCGGGTCGGCGAGCACAGAGCGGTCACGTGGAAGCGGGAGTAGCGCAGGCCACGCTCGGCCAGCGTCTCCGCCGTCGGCATCGCGCACGGGCCGCCGAACGCGCTGGACGTTCCATAGCCCAGGTCGTCCATGACGACGATCACGACGTTCGGTGCCCCAGGCGGAGGCGTGGTCGGACGTACGGGTTCGAAGGCTGCGGTCTGATCATCGATACCGAGGGCGGTGGGGACGACCTGCGCCTGGTCGGGCTCGGGCAGTACGTGCCGGTCGGCGTGGAAGGTCACGATGGAATCTCCTCGAATGCTGGGTGGGCCGAGTCGTGCCGGTCCGCTCGACTCATCGAGTCTCGGTCCAGGACACTCTCGGCAGCAACGGCGAGTGGGCTAGGTCAGCGATAGCCGCTTGCTATGCCTTAGGGCTGGGAGCCGGTGGAGCAGGCGTCGACGCAGAAGTCGACGAAGCCCAAGGCCAGGTCGCTGGCTCTGCGCTTGCGCCAGATCACGTGTACCGACCGGCGAAGTGGCGGGTCGATCGGTTGTACTCGCGCTCCCTTGACGGCGGCATCGTCGGCCATCGCCCGCGGGAGCACGGCGGCCCCTGCTCCGGCCAGGACCAGGGGCGCCACCGCGGCGAGGTGAGCCGTCTCGACGGCTACATCCGTCGACAGGCCCGCGGCCAGGAGTGGTTCGGCGACGATGCCCCGGAGCACAGTGCCGTCGGGCGTACACACCAAGCCCCGCTCCGAGAGATCGCCGATCGTGATCGATTCCTTGTCGGCGCGGCTCACCGTTGGAGCCGATGTGGCGTCCGGCGGACACACGGCCATCATCTCGAGGTCGGCCAGCCAGCGGCTCTCCAGAGTTCCGCCCGGAGGGGTCCCGTCGACGAGGCCGAGCTCCGCTCCGCCCATGCGCACCGTTTCCAGCACGTCACCGTGCCAGATCGGATCGGCCACGGTGACCTGGACGCGGGGATGCAGAGCGCGAAACTCGCCGACCAACCGTGCCAGTGGTTCGACGGCCCACAACGTGTTCGTGATGATGGACAGTCGGCCGAACCCGGCCTGTGACACGGCGCGCACCGCGCCACGTGCCACCGCGAACGATCGCAGGGACCGTCTGGCCGGCTCGAGCAGCGCCTCGCCGGCTGGAGTGAGTCGCACGCCCCGGCCGTGTCGATCGAAGAGCCGGGCGTCGAGATCTCGCTCGAGCCAGCCGATGGCGTTGGACAGCGACGGCTGGGCGATGGACAGTGCTTGGGCCGCCCGGGTGAAGCTCCCCAACTCGGCTACCGTCACGAAATATTCGAGGTGGCGCCTGTCCATGCGTGGAGCATAGTGCGTCGACGCGACGGGGGAGCGAGCGTGATGGAGGCGAGCGGGTCCCTATTGCGGGCGCCTATGGCTGCGATAGCCAATCGGGGGGTTCGCCTGGACGGATTCGTTGAGATCCTGTTCGAACCGAAGCGCAGGCATCGTAAAGAGCCAGATCTACGGATGGCAACCGCGGGGCCGCTGAACCCGAGGGGTCGAACTGTGAACGAGAAGGAAACCTCTAGCCAGTCGCGTCACGCGGACGGGGGAAGGCGCGCCCGTCGTAGAGTCGGAGAGACGTTGGGGAAGATCGATCCGATGCACCCGAAGTATCCTCACGACACGCATCCAGCCCTGGTCCCCGGAATCTCCATCGACGAGCAACGGCGGCGCTACAGCGTCGACAAGCTCGTGTTCGCCATCGCCGGAGGGCTCACGGTCGGCTTCGTGATCTGGGGCGTCGCGGCACCGGACAGTGTGGCCTCGGTCGCCCAGACCGCCTTCGGCTGGACCACTCGGAACGTCGGCTGGCTCTTCAACTCGGTCGCTGTCGTGGTGCTGGTCTCGCTGCTGGTCCTGGCCTTCTCGCCCTACGGCAGGATTCCGCTCGGCAAGGACGGCGAAGAGGCGGAGTTCAGCACCTTCGCCTGGGTGGCGATGCTCTTCGCCGCAGGTATCGGGATCGGTGTCATCTTCTGGGGTCCCTCCGAGCCGCTCGCCTACTTCACCGACCCACCGCCGCTCACCAACGAGGCGGGTTCGGTCGAGGCGATGCACCGGTCGATGGCGCAGACGTACTTCCACTGGGGATTCCATGCCTGGGCGATGTACGCGCTCGTCGGTGGTGCCGTGGCGTACGCCGCCTATCGCCGCGGCCGGAGCCTGCTGATGTCCTCGATCTTCCGCACTCTCTTCGGCGAGCGGCTCACCGAGGGCTTCGCGGGCAAGCTGATCGACATCCTCGCCATCGTCGCCACCCTCTTCGGCACCGCCGCAGCCCTCGGAATCGCGGCGATGCAGATCGGGACCGGCGTCAGCATCGTCACCGGGGTCGGTCAGGTGACGAAGCTCATGGTGGTCGGCATCCTGCTGCTGCTCACCGTGGGCTTCGTGATCTCGGCCGTCTCCGGTGTCGCCCGCGGCATCCGCTATCTCTCGAGCATCAACATCGTGCTGACCATCGGCGTCGTCGGGCTGATCCTGGCCCTGGGGCCGACGCTGTTCCTGCTGAACTTCCTGCCGTCGGCGCAGCTGGAGTACCTGGGCTCACTGTTCGACATGATGGGCCGCTCGCTGTCCTGGGGAGAGGAGACTCAGGAGTTCCAGGCAACCTGGACCGTCTACTACTGGGCGTGGTGGATCTCCTGGTCGCCGTTCGTCGGCATCTTCATCGCCCGCATCTCGCGGGGACGTACCATCCGGCAGTTCCTTCTCGGCACGATCCTCATCCCTTCCACGCTGCTCTTCGTCGCCTTCGGCGTGATGGGCGGCACGTCGATGAAGATGTCCCAGGAGGGTTCGCTCGCCGACGACCTGACTCCGCCGCAGGTCTTCTTCAGGATGATCGACAACCTGCCCTACCTCGAGTGGCTTCCGTTCCTGATCATCCTGGTGCTGGCGATCTTCTTCATCACCTCTGCTGACTCCGCTTCGGTGGTCATGGGCATGCTGTCGACCCGGGGACACCTGGAGCCGAGCCGCTGGGTGGTCGTCTTCTGGGGTCTGGTGATGTCCGGCATCGCCGTGGTGATGCTGCTCCTCGGGGATGCGACCGCCCTGGCCGGCCTGCAGCAGCTGGTGATCGTCACCGCGGTGCCGTTCGCCCTGGTGATGCTGCTGATCATCGTGGCCTGGATCCGCGACCTCGCCACCGACCCGTACACCCTGCGGCACCGCTATGCCGAGGCCGCGATCCGTAACGCCGTTCTCCAGGGCGTGGAGAGGTACGGCGACAACTTCGCCATCCAAGTGGTGGAGGCGAGCTGTCCCGAGGAAGGTGCCGGTGCGGAGGTCGACTCCACCGACGAGCGGTACACCGACTGGTACCAGCGCACCGACGAGGAGGGTCAACCGGTGGAATATGACTTCGACTCCGGGACGTGGGCCGACGGCTTCGACCCGGTGACCGGCGAGATTCCGGCCGTCCGCCCGGACAGTCCCTGACGAGGTCCAAGGGGCGCCGTACGTCCTGAGGATGTAACACGGCGCAAGGAAGTCGTCGCGCGAACGCATTCAGTCCACAGGTACGGGTACCGCAGGCGGCACTGAGGACCCGAGCCCTCGGCCGGCGTTCGGGTACGACACGGACCGCCCGGCGGGAGTTAGGACGCCACGTGGACATTGCGACTCTGTTGGTGTGCTTCTCAGCAGTGCTCGTGGTCGCCGTACTTCTGTCCGAGTTGGCCAATCGAACGGTGCTGTCGACAGCGGTGCTGTTCCTCGTGGCGGGCTTCTTGCTCGGGCGCGGCGTCCTGGATGTGCTCGAGGTGCAGTCCGGCGACCCGGCCGTGTCGGTGCTGGCCGAGCTCGCGCTGTTCTCGGTGTTGTACAGCGACGGGATGCGGGTCGGGGTGAAGGATCTGCGGCGAGCCTGGCGCCTACCGGGTCGTGCGCTGGTACTCGGGCTTCCGCTCACGCTGATCGTCACCGCGGCGTTGGCGCACTGGGTGGCGGGCCTGCCCTGGCTCGAGTCGCTGCTGCTGGGGGCAGTGCTCTCGCCCACCGACCCGGTGTTTGCGGCCGCCATCGTCGGGAGGAAGGAGGTGCCGCCCCGCTTGCGTCACCTGCTCAACGTCGAGTCCGGCGTAAACGATGGCCTGGCGCTCCCCGTCGTCCTGGTCCTGCTCGCCGCTGCAGGCGGCACGGAGACAAGCGGCTGGACGCTCGCCACGGAGCTGGCCCTGGGGGTGGTGATCGGCATTGCCGTGCCATGGCTGGTGCTACGGCTGGAACGTCTGCGCTTCTTCTCGGCCGCCCGGCACCTGCAGCCGCTGCTGCCGGCAGCCGTGGGCCTGTTGGTGCTCGGGCTGTGCCTGACCACGCACGCCAACCTCTTCCTGGGTGCCTTCGCCGCCGGAGCCACCGTCGCGACCATGTCCCAGGAGTTCCGTCACGAGTTCGAGCAGCTGGGTGAGCTGGTGGCCGAGCAGCTGAAGCTCGTGGCGGTCCTGGTCTTCGCTGCCCTGATGACCCCTACTTTCCTGGTCGAGGAAATCGCCTGGACGGGCTGGGCCTTCGCCATCCTCGCCCTCGTGGTCGCGCGGCCGGCCGCGCTCTGGCTGTCGTTCCAGGGCTCCGGGCTGGGCCTGCGCGAACAGGCGGCCGCCATGTGGTTCGGCCCCAAAGGCTTCGCCTCGGTCGTCTACGGCCTCATCGTGCTGGAGTCCGGCATCGACCTGGCCGACAAGCTGTTCCACCTGACGGCCCTCACCGTCAGCCTCTCCATCCTTGCCCACTCCTCCACCGACGTGGCTGTGGCTCGTCAGTTCTTGGACACGGACATCCGTGCCGAAGGCTCCCCGGAGGCGCAGTGATGAGAAACGGCACCTGACACCGGAAGACGTTCGAAGACGTTTCGCAGGTCAGGCGCCGTTTCAGGCATCTAGCGGCAGATCAGGAAGACCTCCGGATCAGATGTCGTAGTAGAGCTCGAACGCCCGAGTGGTTGGTGGTCGCTTGCGATGATTGGTGGAACCGCAGGTCAGCGTGGATTTGGTCGGTGGGTGCTGACGGCGTCATGCGGCTGAAAGTGATACTCCTGCGGAATCCCTGCGGAACGGAGCCTCCAACTGCTCGCCTCGTCCGACGTCGGGACTGAACCGACATGCCAACTGTCGGTGCCGCCACAGCGGCAAGTCAAGGTTACTCCCATGTTGCCCACGTCGGACGCTGGACAGGATCGAGAAGATTGAGACTCTCGGCGCGGAGACCGATGCTGGGCCTGAGGTGCTGCTGTATCTGCTGGTGGTGCTCGACGTCCGTACGCTCGCCGCCGCGCCGCGCAATGCCGGGGTGCTGAGTAGGCTGCCGGAGGTGCAGCGCAAGGAGTTCTTCGGGCCGTTCGGGGCAGCGCGTGAGGAGCTCCGGGCTTCGTACCCCGCTTGGGTGGACAGGTCGCAGCTTCTCGTCCGGCCTCGGTGATGACCCCAGAGGGTAACCTGCCGGTCCCGTTGCTGCTGCAGCTGGTCGAGGTCGTCATCGGCATGGGCTCCGATGGGCACCGGATCAGCCAGATCAGCGAGGGCGTGGTGGCCGCGTCGTGCCTGCGCGTGTATCTGGCTGGCCAGGAGTGTATCGACGGGGCCGCCGCGCGAGCGGTCGATCTGATCGGGGCCTTCGAGTAGACCCGATCCCGCGAACCGGTCGCCGGCCCATTCACAAGACGGTGGGGACGGGTCGGCGGCTGCAACTCCGTGCCGCGACGGTCACGCGGACTCGTAGGTTGGTCGGCGCGTGGCGCCCAGACGGTCGCGGAACGCGACGGATTCCGAGATCGCTCGGTCGAAGCGGGCGTACTCCTCGTCAGTGAGTCCGCAAGCGATCGCGTCCAGGTCGTAAATGAGCAGTCCAGCCCTCGAGCTCGGCCTAGGTGAGGCTTGACCCGCTCCAACGCTGCGGTGCGGAGACGGTCGAGGTTGTCGTGATCGGGGGATGGATGTGCGGCTAGTTCGATGGCCGCTTGGACCCTCCCATACGCGGGCTCAACGGGACTGCCCGCTTCAACGACAGTGAGCTCGGCCGCGGCCAGGTCGCGGACGGTTGGTGGTTGGAACGAGTCGATCGGCGTCGCATGCGTAACCGGCTGGCCAGCCACTGCGTGCATAGCGCCTCGGGACTATAGCGATGGAGTTCACCATTATGCATTGACTTCCGTATAGATGAAACGTACGGTGAAGTGACCGGCGCCACATCCCTCGCCGCGTCAGCGCCCATCCCGAGGAGCCATTCATGTCCGTTCGCACCGCTTCCAGTAGTGCCCGCCGCTCATTGAGCGAGGGTCCACTGCTGCTGATCGCCGCTGGCTTCGCTGCGCTAGAGGGATATGACCTCGCCAGCTACGGCGTCACCGTCCCGTCGCTTCTGCAGTCTGACCTCGGAGTCACGAAAGTGTCGGCGGGCCACGTCGGTTCACTCCTCGCTGTCGGCATGCTGATCGGAGCGGGCCTTTGCGCTGTGCTGATCCGGCGCTTCGGCAGCCGAAGGCTTCTGTTCGCGGGCGCGGGGCTGTTCTCGATCGGGACTTTGACCTGCGCACTCGTTCAGGACTTCGGGCTCTTCGGCCTTGCTCGGATGCTGGTCGGGGTCGGCATCGGCATCGTTCTCCCGACGCTCACTGCTTACGTGGCCGACGTTTCCGAGCCGTCTCGGCGCAGCCGGAACGTGGGAATCATGATGGCCGGCTACGCCGGCGGCGCGCTGATGTCGGCCGTGCTGGCGGCCTCGCTGCTTCCCGACTACTCGTGGCGTTGGATCTACGCCATTGGCGCGCTCCCGGCGCTCGTCCTGCTGCCGCTCGGGTTCCGGCTCCTGCCCGACAGTCCGCACACCCCGACCAGCGGGGCCACCGCCGGTGGTAGGGACCTCGGTGCGCTTCGAACCCTGTTCAGCCCCGGCGTGTGGGTCGCGACTGTCCTGTTCTGGTTGATCTCCTTCTGCGGGCTGCTTCTCGTCTTCGGGATCAGCACCTGGCTGCCCACGATCATGCAGGCCGCCGGCTACTCCCTGGGTGCCTCACTGAGCCAAGCGGCCGCGATGTGGGTTGGCGCCGGTGTCGGCATGGTCGCCGGTGGGGCGCTCGCTGACCGGATCGGCATCAAGAAGGTGGTGGTGGTCGCGTTCCTGGCGGGTGCCGCCGCGCTCCTTCTCATGAGCACCCGACCGCCCTTGGCCATCCTGTTCATCCTGATGTTCGTCAGCGGGCTCGGATTCATCGGCTCGCAGGTACTCACCAACGCCTTCATCGTCACCCGCTATCCCGACGATCTGCGCGGGCCGGCCATCGGCTGGGCGCTGTCGGTCGGTCGTATCGGCGCAATCGTCGGGCCGATGATGGGAAGTGTCATTCTCACGTCCGGCCTTGACGTCAAGTGGAACTTCTACCTGTTCGCGATTCCCGGCTTGGTCGGCGCGCTTCTAGCGCTGTGCGTGCCCGTGATCACCCGTCGTCGGCGCGCCGCGCTCGACGCTGTCGAATCCGTCGCCCGTCCCATCTGATCGGATCCGATCTCGAACCTGGAGTCACTCATGAATCTCGAAAATCTCGATACATCCGTGGACGTCGTCGTCGTAGGCGCTGGTCCGACCGGCCTGAGCCTCGCGGCGCTGCTGGGACAGCAAGGCCTCGACGTGGTCGCTCTCGAGCGCTACGAAGGGCTGTACAACCTTCCGCGAGCAGCCGCGTTCGATGACGAGACGATGCGGACATTCCAGAAGCTCGGCGTCGCCGAGAAGATGCTGCTGGGTACGAATGTCCAGAGCGGGTACACCTGGGTCAACGGTCAAGGCGACGTGCTGCTGGACATCGAGTATGACAATCCCGGCCGATGCGGGTGGCCCGCTCAGTACATGATGTACCAGCCGCACGTTGAGACGGTCCTCCACGAGCGGGTTCGTTCGATGCCGAGCGTGGAACTTCAACGCGGCGTCGCCGTCACCGCCGTGGATCAGGACGAACATGGCGTTACGGTGACCACGCAGACCGCGCAAGGTCTGGAGCGTCAGATTCGCGCCAGGTACGTCGTCGGCTGCGACGGAGGAAACAGCACGGTTCGTGAGAGCCTGCGCATCGGGCTCGACGACTACGGCTTCTTCGAGAATTGGCTCGTCTGCGACTTCGAGCTCCGCCGAGACGTGCCCGGTCTGCCCACTTTCCGGCAGGTCTGCAACCCCGCAGAACCGATCGCTATCGTCAACATCGGACCCCGGTTCCACCGGTTCTCTTTCCGGCTCGAGGCGGAAACCACCCGCGACGAGGCGACCGAGCCTGAGAAGGCATGGGCCAGAGTTCGCGACTACTTGACGCCAGCCGACGCCGAGCTGGTACGCACCGCGAACTACACCTTCCGCTCCTGCATCGCCCAGCGGTGGCGTGACCGGCGCGTTCTGCTCGCCGGGGACGCTGCACACCAGATGCCGCCGTTCCTGGCCCAAGGAATGGTTTCCGGGATTCGCGACGCGCGGAACCTCGCCTGGAAGCTCGAAATGGTTCTCGGAGGCTATCCGGACGAGCTCCTCGACACCTACCAGGCGGAGCGCGAGCCACACGTCCGATTCATCACCGAGAAGGCCATCGAGCTCGGCCGCGTTCAGACCATGCGCGATCCCGTCGCCGCGAAGCGCCGCGACGCCCAGATGATCGCGGCACGAAGGGCGAACCAGAAGCCTGACAAGTTGATCTATCCGGCACTGTCGGGAGGGCTGATCTCGAACAGTGGTGAGTTGCTCCCGCAAGGGCTCGTCTCGTCCGCAGAGCGCACAGCGCTGCTCGATGACGTCGTCGGAAGCGGCTGGTTGATCCTGGTCAATGGCGCGCCGGTCCTATCAGGAGTCCCAGCAGAGGATCGTGAAGCCTTCACTCGAGTCGGAGGTAGGGAAGTCGCGCTCGGACTGTCCAGCATGTTTGAGCCCGCCGACCTGTCCGATACCGGTGGCACCTATGCCAAGTGGTTTGCGGCGACCGGATGCGTCGCAGCCATCGTGCGACCCGATAGCTACATCTACGGGCTGGCGCACGACTCTCAGGAGCTCGCGGCGTTGACCAAGGAACTCCTGACCCAGCTCTCCGTCCCCGCCTGACCGCCACTCGAAGTAGAGAAGGAAGTTCACATGAACGGAAAAATCGGACTCGAGGAGCACTGGGCCATCCCTGAGACGCTCCAGGATTCAGCGGGCTTTGTGCCCGGGACCTTTTGGGATGAGCTCCAAGACCGGCTCCTCGACGTAAACGGTCGCCGCCTCAAGCTGATGGACGAGCACGGCATCGAGAAGATGATCCTCTCGCTCAACGCCCCTGCCGTGCAGGCCATCCCAGTGCGAGCTCGGGCCATCGAGGTCGCACAACGGGCGAATGACGCTCTGGCGAAACAGTGCGAGGAACACCCAGACAGATTCCGCGCCTTCGCGGCCCTACCGCTTCAGGATCCCGAGGCCGCCGCCGCAGAGCTGCGGAGGTGTGTGACCGAGCTCGGGTTCGTGGGCGCGCTGGTCAACGGCTTCAGCCAGGACGAGAGCATGGGTGGCGGTCAAGAGCCCCTGTACTACGACCTGCCTCGCTACCGGCCGTTCTGGGCTGAGGTGGCTGAGCTGGACGTTCCGTTCTATCTCCACCCCCGCAACCCGCTGCCGGCGGATGCCCGCATCTACGCCGACCACCCGTGGCTGCTGGGGCCCACCTGGGCATTCGCCCAAGAGACGGCGGTCCACGCTCTTAGGCTCATGGCGTCGGGGCTCTTCGACGAACACCCATCTCTCAAGATCATCCTGGGTCACATGGGAGAGGGCATCCCGGCCATGCTGTGGCGCATCGACAACCGAAACGCCTGGGTCGACCTTCCCCCGACCTATCCCGCCAAGCGGAAGTTGGCGGAATACTTCACCGAGAATTTCTATCTGACGACCTCAGGAAACTTCAGAACCCAAACTCTGATCGACGCGATGCTCGAGGTCGGCGCTGACCGCATCATGTTCTCCACCGACTGGCCCTTCGAGAACATCGACCACGCCGCCAACTGGTTCGACAGCGCTTCGATCTCGGAGGGTGACCGCCTCAAGATCGGTCGCACGAACGCGCTCTCCCTGTTCGGATTGGACCGATGACACTGAGACCCGATGGGTTCGTTCACGCCTCAGGACCCGTACGGGTCGTCTTCGGGCGCGGCGCGCTCGCCTCGGTCTCGGAAGAAGTCGAACGCCTGGGGATGAGGAGGGCTCTCGTTCTCACGACACCGCGGCAATCTGGCGAGGGAGAGGACCTGCTCAAGGGACTCGGACCCCTAGCCGTAGGGGTGTTCTCGCGCGCCACCATGCACACGCCTGTCGAAGTGACCGAAGAGGCGGTGTCGATCCTGAAGGAACTCGACGCCGACGGCATCGTTGCCCTCGGCGGGGGCTCGACGACCGGTTTGGGGAAGGCGATCGCGGCGCGGACTGGGGTTCCGCAAGTAGTCGTCGCGACGACGTATGCCGGCTCTGAGGTGACTCCTGTGCTCGGCGAGACGCAGGACGGAGTCAAGCGCACGCGAAGCGGCCCCGAGATTCTCCCGGAGACTGTTATCTACGATCCGTCGCTGACGGACGGGCTGCCGGTGCCGGCAAGCGTGTCGAGCGGGCTCAATGCCATGGCCCACGCCCTTGAAGGCCTCTACGCGCGGGACCGCAGCCCGATCTTCCGTTTGTTCGCCGTCGAGGGTCTGCGTGCCTTCCGAGATTCACTCCCAGTCCTTCAGCAGGAACCGCACAATGTGAGTGCCCGCGACCGGGCTCTCTATGCTGCCTGGCTCTGTGGCACAGTGCTCGGGGGCGTGGGAATGTCACTGCATCACAAGTTGTGCCACACCCTGGGCGGAGCCCTGGACCTCCCGCATGCAGAGACTCACGCGATCGTTCTGCCCCACACGATGGCGTACTTGGCAACTGAGGCAAGCGAGGAGCTGACGTCGGCCGTCGAACTCTTCGGCAATCCACTCGGTGGCGCCCTGCACGATTTCGCCTCGTCACTCCAAGCGCCGCTGCGCTTGGCGGATCTGGGTGTGCAGGAAAGCGACCTGGACGGCGTCGCCGATCTCGCCCTTCGGTCCCCGTACTGGTCACCAAAGCCCTTGGAGCGGGACGGCATCCGACGGCTGCTTCATGATGCTTGGGCCGGAAACCGCCCGACGAACTGAGGAGTTCAAGTTGAAGTACTTCACCGAGAAGGATTCGGTCGAGACCGTTCTCGCACGGACGAGCGTCGCTGCGGACGAGCGGCTGCAGGAGGTGACAGCCGCCTTGGTTCGCCATCTGCACGCGTTCGCGAAGGAGGTTTCCCTGACGGAAGCCGAATGGGGCGCGGCCGTGTCATTCCTGACGAAGACCGGCCAGATCTGCAGCGATGAGAGGCAGGAGTTCATTCTGCTCTCGGATGTGCTCGGTCTCTCCATGCTGGTTGACGCGATCAATCACCGAAGACCCGCGGGGGCCACCGAGAGCACTGTCTTCGGGCCGTTCCACGTTGCCGGCGCTCCCGTCCGAAGCATGGGTGACGACATCTGCCTCGACGGGAAAGGCGAAAGCTGTCGATTCACCGGTCGAGTCTTGAATCTCGACGGAACGCCAATCGAAGGAGCATGCGTCGACGTATGGTCCGACAATGCCGATGGCTTCTATGACGTGCAGCAACCCAACGTCCAACCCAAGTGGAACAATCGAGGACGTTTCATCACGGGACCGGACGGGCGCTATGAGTTTCTCGGAATCAAACCGACCTCGTACCCGATTCCCGACGACGGCCCCGTCGGCCAGTTGCTCACGCAACTGGGCCGACACCCGTACCGCCCGGCGCATGTGCACTTTCTAATCACCGCCTCCGGTCACGAACGCCTCGTCACCCACACGTTCGCGGAGGAGGACCAGTATCTGGCATCAGATGCCGTTTTCGGGGTGAAGGAGTCGCTCGTAGCGTCGTACGAACGGCTTGAAGCCGGGGCCACGCAGTGGCACTGTGAGTTCGACTTCGTGCTGACCCCAAGCAACGCAGTGCCTCCGCTCAGCACCAGTTCGACTCACATTCGTGGCTGATGCCGCGAACCTTGGAGGAGGCATCGAGTCGGTCGAGCTGGCGATGACGGTCGTGGAATTGGTCGGGAGTTCCGGAGCCCAGTTCGGTCCCTCACCTCCGCAGAGGGCGGGGCTGACAAATAGAACGCCCGACCAATCGGAGTCAAGCGACGGGAACTGAGCCAACCTCTAGTCTTCGCCTGTGGACGAGTTGGCAAAGTCGCATGGCAGCGGGTCTCGGTGGTGCCGGCGTGTCCAAGGAGTACCGGCGAACTGCGGAGATTCAGCCGAGCGGATCTAGTAGGTGCTCGTTGACTCGTGCCCGAAACTGGGCCGGCATGTCAATGACGGTCGGCTGATAGAGCCACTGGATCTGCAGCCCATCCAGGAGCGCCGTAAGTTCAATGGCCGCGCGAACTGGGTCTGAGTCGTCGCGCAGCTGCCCTGCGTCGGCGAGAGCCTCCAAGGCCGCCCCGATCCAGGAACGAACGGATTCGTAGCGGGCATGGAAGTACCCGTTCGCAGGATGGTTGGGATGCGTGGCCTCAGCACCTAGGACGGCGAAGAGACTGACCAATCCAGGTTGCGAAGCATTGTGCTCCACCAACGCGATCATTCTTTCGAGGAAGTCGCGAGGATTCGACCGGGGCTCCTGACTCCCATCGAAGAAGCGCATCCGATTGACCTCGTCGCGATGCTCCAGGACGGCCGCAAGGAGCGATTCCTTGGTCGCGAAGTGGTGCAACAGACCAGCCCTGGTGACACCGCAGTCCTGCGCGATCTGAGCCATTGTCGTGTTCCAATACCCGACCGTGCCGAACGCGGCGAAAGCCGACTCCATGATCGCAGCCTTGCGTGCGATGCCCGACGCGTACTGGCTTGGTCTCTGACTGCCCATGTCATCCTCGCTGGTTCGATTCGTCGTGCCGATACTTTCACCATCTTCTGAAGCGTCTGCTTCTGCCCCCGACGTCCGACTGCTGCTGGGCGTCTCTCGGCACACGCTGCCCGCTAGCTCACCGCAGAGGTGACTGAATCGAAAACCTACACCAACGTTAGTTTTCGTGTTACGGTCGTCACGCGCGCCGGCCAAGGTGCCGGACAGAAACGGAGAACGAACATGGCGATGCAGTGCAAGGAGCGCTCGCGATGACTGGGGCCTGCGTGGTTGGATGCCGACGTATCGCCAAGCGATTTGGACATGTCGACGCGCTTCGTGAGGCAAATACTGCCGTCGGTGCTGGGAAAGTCGTTGCGCTTGTAGGTGACAACGGCGCTGGTAAGTCGACGCTCATGAAGACCTTGCTCGGCATCAATCGACCCGATCGCGGGGAGGTGATCATCGATGACCGGCCAGTTCAGCTGCACAGCATTCGCGATGCGCAGGCGCTCGGGGTCGAAGCTGTGCATCAGGACCTTGCACTCGCGCCGCAGCTCTCGGTCGTCGACAACATGTTCCTCGGCCACGAGATCGCTAGCCGCGGACTCGGTGTCCTGGCACGTGATGAGATGGCTGATCGCGCGGCGAAGGCCCTTGCTGAACTCTCGATCCAGCTTCCATCACTAACCGTGCCAATCCGCGAACTGTCCGGTGGACAGCGTCAGGCCGTCGCTGTTGCGAGAGCCGTGATGTGGGCGCGTACAGCAGTGCTCATGGACGAACCAACGTCGGCGCTTGGAGCGCGGCAGTCCGAGATCATCGTCGATCTGATCCGTGCCGTCGCTGCTAGAGGTCTAGGTGTTCTCGTCGTTTCGCACGACCTGCCACGCATCCTCCAAGCGGCAGACACCGTCACCGTGCTGTGGCGAGGCGAGACCGTGCTCGACGCGCCGGCGAGCGACCTCACGGTGCCTGACCTGGTGGCGACCATGGTCGGCTACCGGAAGGACGGCGCGGCGTGAGCGCAACTGGATCGGTTACCATGACGGAGTTCGATGACAGAGCGCGTCGGGCCGCGTCGCCTCTCACCGTTTGGCTGAAGACGAGGGGCGCTTGGATCCTTCTCCTGGATCTGGCGCTGGTGGGTCTATTCACCGCGCTGTCCGAAGGACATGTGTTCTGGTCCGAGGCGAACGCGCAGGCCCTTCTCCTGGGCGTCTCTGAAACACTGCTCTTGGCTCTAGGGCTCGCGATGATGCTCGGTGCGGGGACATTCGATCTGTCTCTCGGGGCAAACCTCGTCTTGTCATCCGTCGTCGGTGCGATGGTGATGCACCGGTTCCAAAGCGCGCCGGGCGACCCAACGGCGTACGCGGTTCCATGGCTTGTGATCCTGACCGGTTTCGTCGCCGCCATCGCCGCCGGGATGCTCTTCGGGCTGGTGAATGGCCTGCTGGTCGCCTACGGCGGTGTAAACTCGCTCATCGCAACCCTGGGCACGATGGGGATCGGCACCGGTGTGGCCCTTCTGCTCAGTGGCGGGGCAGACGTCAGTGCCCTGCCTGTGGTCCTGCAGGCCGAGCTCGGACTTGGCACCGTCGGTGGGGTTCCATTGCCCGCGATCGCTGCGGCCGCGGTGGCGCTCGTGTTGTGGGCAGTTGTCCGGTTCACCCGCTACGGGCTGCGCGTGCGCGCCATCGGGTCGGACCGCACCGCAGCTGAGCGTGCCGGCATCCGTTCGCGCCGATACATCCTGTCGCTCACCGTCCTCGCTGGCGCCTTGGCAGGACTCGCCGGGTTCATCGACTTGTCGCGATTCGGGTCCACCGCCATCAACGGCCATGCGAATGACGCTCTCGGCGCGGTCACGGCCGCGGTCATCGGAGGCACTCTGCTCGAGGGGGGCCACATATCGATCACCGGGGCAATCTGGGGTGCGGCCCTGGCTGTGATCCTTCAGTCCGGCCTAGTCGTTCTCGGAGTGTCCGCCTTCTGGCAGCTCGTCGCCGTGGGCGGCGTCCTGCTGGCCGCAGTCCTACTCGACCGAATCGCCATGTTTCAGCGCAACCGGCCCGGGACCTGACGCGCAACAACGCTGTTCCATCTACATCCCAAATGGAGAAACCCGTGATTTCCAATCGGTCCACCAGGCATGCCGTCGCACTTCTCGCCGCGGCTGTGCTTTCCCTCGTTGCTGCAGCATGCTCCGGTGGCGATGCGGCCAGCTCGGGAAGCAACAATGACAAGATCGCAATTGCCGCGGTCCTTCCCAATACCTCAGATCCGTTCTGGGCAACGATTTCGTGCGGCGCTGAGGCCAAGGCCGACGAGCTTGGTGCTGAGCTGACGACCTACAACTCGACCTCGGTCGACGCGAACACCATCGCCTCCAACTTTCAGGCGGCCCAGCTCAGCTCACCCGACGGCATCCTGGTGAGCCCGTTCAACAACAACCAGTTCATCGGGCAGTATCAGAGTCTTATGAAGAAGGGGGTGCCGATCGTCACCCAGACTCCGACCGAGCCGACCAGCGAGTACAAAGCAGTCTTCAGCAGCACCGACACCGCAGGACTGGTGCAGGAGGTTGTGGACGTGATCCCAGATGGTGCTGGTACCGCGGTGTTCCTAGGCGGCGCGCCTGGGATCCCTCCGTTGGAGAAGCGGACGCAGCCGTTCGTTGACGCTCTGTTGGATGCCCGCACCGACCTGGCGCCATTGCCAACCGAGTACAGCGGGTTCGACATCAACAAGGCGACGACGATGGTCTCGGCTCTGATCTTGGCCCACCCTGACTTGAAGGTGATCATCGCGGCGGATGGACCGGATGGTCTCGGTGCTGCGGCAGCTATCAGACAAGCTGGCAAGACCGGAGAGATCGCTCTCATCGCCTTCGATGCCGTTCCTGGTGAAGTCGATGCCTTACGCGAGGGAACAATCTCCGCTCTGATCGCCCAGAACCCAACCGAGATCGGGGCTCGGTCGATCGAAGTCTTGGTCGCGTATCTCGAGTCCCATCGCGACGATGCAGCCGTGACGGCGACCGCCGCCGCGGCGATCGACAACCGAGTCCTCACGGCAGGGAACGTCGATGACCCGGATTCCGAGCCTTATCTGTACAAGACCGATTGCTGATCCCTCTGGGACGCGATGCATCTGCACCCCAACGGCACCTAAGGAGGCGGCGTACATGCCACGGCCGGCCCGCACAATGATGAGCCGAAGCGAGTTTGAGGAACTTCACACTCGCCTTCGGCGAACGGATCACGCGACTGTCGATGCCGCGAACACCGTGGCGGCATCGTCGCTCGTCCGCACCGGCGAAGTTGTATCGGCGGGTGAGGCGCCGGCGGTTGGCCCTGCGGGTCCAGTGGGGCGGGGGAGCCCGTATCGGCTCCATCAGTGGCGCGACCAGTTCAATGACTGGCATGCCGTCAACGACCGAATCGAGCTTGATATTCATGGTTCACCGTCGATGACGCATATAGATGCTCTATGCCACTTCGGGTGGGACGGCAATAATCATGAGCCGGTGTGGGGCGGTGACGACCTAGACGCGTTAGCCGACGGCATCGCGGGGCGAGGTGTGCTGCTTGACTTTGCGCGCGATGAAGCCTTAGGCGCGGTCCCACCGGGCTCGGTGGTGACTCCCGAGGACATCGAATTGACTCTCTCCGCCCAGGGAGCCCGAGTCGGCCGCGGCGACATGCTGTGGTTGCGATTCGGCAGAGTTGGCAAGCGCATCGCGCGCGAGTCTCTTGGGTCCCAGGCGGCGCCCGGGTTGAGCATCGAGTGCGCTGACTGGCTCGCCGACATCTCGCCTGCCTTGGTGATCACCGACTGCGGGTTGGATGGCACGCCGTCTGAGGTCGCCGAGGTGCCCGTTCCTTGGCACATCCTCCTGTTGACGAGCCTTCGGATCCCGATCGTCGACCTTGCGAACCTGTCGACCGTCGCTGCGGCCTGCGCTGAGGCAGGGCGCTGGGACTTCCTTTCGGTCGTCGCGCCGTTGCATCTGCCGGGTGCCAGCGGATCCCCCGTCAACCCACTAGCGATCTTCTGAGCTGATGTCCCACAACACCTTTGTACCCTCCTCCGTCGACCTGGCACGTATGCCCTTCCATCTGGACGTCGCCGCACAGGAGTGGGTTGAGTCCACATTGCGATCAATGACGCCCGAGCAGAAAATCGGCCAGCTTCTCTGCGTGTATCTCCGTGCAGACGACGTCGACAGCTGGTGGAGAGAGATGGCCGCGCACGGGATCCAACCAGGCGGTGTGCTGATGCTGCCCCGTTCAACGGCAAAAGCCGCCGCCGACACTGCTCGGCTCCAGTCCCAGAGCCCCGTGCCACTTCTTGTTGCCGGGAACCTCGAGTCTGGTGCGGTCAACTTCCTAACCGACACCGAGGCGTTCGCTCACCCGATGCAGGTGGCCGCGACCGGGGATGTTCGCGATGCTGTGCACCTGGCGCGGCATTGCGCCCAGATCGCCGTAGACGTGGGGGTCAACTGGGCGTTCGCCCCGGTGGTTGACGTCGCTATGAACCCGGCCAACCCGATCACCAATACCCGTACCTTCGGTGACAACCCGGAAACCGTCAGCGCATTCGGTGCGGCATACGTCCGTGAGTTGGAAGCCCAGGAGATCGCTACGTCACCGAAACACTTTCCAGGCGACGGAGTCGATGACCGTGACCAGCACCTCGTCACCACCACGAACGATCTGGACGCGTCACGGTGGCGCGAGA
The DNA here is from genome assembly GCF_040613495.1 of Nocardioides sp. NPDC006273. NCBI lineage: Bacteria > Bacillati > Actinomycetota > Actinomycetes > Propionibacteriales > Nocardioidaceae > Nocardioides > Nocardioides sp. NPDC006273. The sequence goes on from NZ_JBEXSD010000001.1 coordinate 65,535, forward strand.
CGTTTGGCGCGGTATATCGCTCGGTCATCGAAGCCGGTGCCCGCACGATCATGGCGGGCCATATCAGACAACCCGCGCTCACACGCGAGATCAAGCCGTCTATTGCGCCGCACGAGATCATGCCCGCGACGCTCGCTGCCGAACTACTTGGGGACGTGCTACGGGGCGAGCTCGACTTCAACGGACTGATCGTCTCGGACAACACAGCCATGACGGGGTTCACCGCGCTGCGTCCCCGGCGCGACGGGCTTCCAGCAGCGATCGCGGCTGGGGTCGACATGATCCTCGGCAACCTTTCGGTTGTCGACGATCATCAATTCCTCCTGAACGCGCTGACGTCGGGTGTGCTCGACAACGCGCGCGTAGACGACGCAGTGCGAAGGGTCTTGGCTACCAAGGCCTCGATCGGTCTACATCGCCCGCCCGACCCTACCCGGCAGAGACGTGGAGCGTCCGGAGTGAACATCCGAGATGATGTCGGTATCCGGGACGACATCGCACGTCGTTCGGTCACCCTAGTGAAGGACACCCAGCACCTTCTGCCGCTCGATCCATCTCGGCACCGTCGAGCGCTCGTCATCGTCTTGGGCGACGAGCCGACGTTCTACGACCCCAGCGGCCCCTTCGCGCCGCAGTTCATCGATGGGCTTCATCGGAGGGGACTAGAGGTAGACGATTGGCATGTACCGACCACCGACCTCGATGCCAACCGTGCGGACGATCTTCACATGCAGTACGACGTATGTCTGTACTTCGCCAATGTGCGCCACGCTGGAAATACGAATTCCCTCCGGCTTGCGTGGACCCCGTGGCAGGGTCCGGAAGCCCCACGGCACGTCGCCAGCCTGCCCACGGCCCTGGTCTCGATCGCTGACCCATACCTGCTACAGGACGTGCCGATGATCCGGACAGCGATCAATGGCTACACTCCGACCCCTTCAACCGTCGAGGCAACGCTTGCCGTGCTGTTTGGCGAGATGGCCCCTCGAGGTCGCAGCCCCGTCGATCCGTTCGTCGGTCGATGGGACGCCGCCCTCTGAACTGACCCTGACCGTCTCAAACGGCGCGGGGCTAGTGGATTCTCTTCGACAACGATTGCGGCGAGCCGGAAACGGACGCGCGGGCTTAGAGTCGGCCGCAATGCCGAGGTCGGTGAAGGACAGGTGAGTCTCCTCGACGATGAACGTCAGGAGTATCTGCATCGTCTTGCCCAGCACCGAAGGCGGAGCCACAGGCCCGCTTGGTATTTCGGACCTCAGCTCAGGCACCGACTCGGGCACAGGTGTCGTCATGGCCCGGTTCTGTTCTAGGCGGGTTCGTCCAGGTCGTCGCGGAACAGGGCGACGGTCTCGACGATGTGGGACTGCATTGCCACGCGCGCGACTTCGGCGTTGCGTGAGCGAATGGCGCTGCGGATGACGTCGTGGTCGTGGTTGCGGTGGGTCACGGCGTCGGAGAGGTGCTGGGCGCCGCCGATGGTGTTGATGAAGAAGTCGCTCATGTCCCACATGCGCTCGCTCAGCTCCGCCATCACCCGTGAGTGGGCCATGTGGTGGATGACGAGATGGAACTCGCGGTTGAGGAGCCGGTAGCCGCGTGAGCGGACTGTTGTGTCGCTGGAGTGCTCAAGGTCGGCTATGCGCTGCCATGACGCGTCGAGCTCCGCCAGCTGGGCATCGGTGCGCCGGGTGGCGGCCGCGGCGGCGATCTCGCCCTCGAACCGGCCGAACAGGTTGAAGAAGTCCAAGATCTCCTGGGAGGTGTAGTTCGCGACCCGGCATCCGCTTTGGGGGACGATCTGGACGATGCCGATGGCCTCGAGACGTCGCATGGCGTCCATGACGGGCTGCTTGGAGACGCCGAACTCGGCTTTGACCTCCTCGATGGAGATGCGCGACCCAGCGGGGTACTGCCCGGACAGGAGGCGCTCCTTGAGGTCGTCGAGGACGACGGTTCCCAGGCGCTGGCCCGTGCGGCGCACCGGCGGTTCGACCACGTTGTGACTCCTTCGACCTTGACGACTCCCACTCTAGGCGTTGGTGCGCCCGCTCCTGCGGTGTGCCGGGGTGCGGTGTGGACAACCGCAGGAGCGGGCGAGTTCCTCAGGCGCGCTGGCCGGCAGCCTGGGTGCGCGCGCTGCGGGTCGTCTTCTTCTCGTGCGTGACGACACCCGCGCCCTCAGGCTTGCCGAGCTCGCCTGGCAGCAGGAGCACCGAGACGACCGAGATGGCGGCAATGATGAGCAGGTAGATGACCACGGGGACGCTGGAGCCGTAGGAGGCGTAGAGCGCCGTCGCGATGAGCGGCGCGAACGCCGCGCCGAGGATCTGCGACAGCGTGTAGCCGACCGATGCGCCGGAGTAGCGGACCTCGGGGGTGAACACCATGCTGAACAGCGACCCGGTGACGCCGCCGGCCGGCGCCATCGCGATGCCGAAGACCATGATGATGGCGAGGCTGAAGTTGACCGCGGATCCGGTGTTGATGAGCGCGAAGGCCGGCGCGATGGAGAGCAGCATGAGGACAGCGCCGAGCAGGTAGGTGGTCTTGCGACCCCACTTGTCACCCAGCGCGCCGAACACGGCGTACAGGACGACCGCGACCACCGAGGCGAGGAACACTCCGAGGAGGACCTGCGAGCGGGCGATACCGACGTCCCTGGAGGCGTACCCGACCAGGTACGACATCGTGATGTAGGCGAAGACGCCCTGGGACAGGTAGGTACCCGCGACGAGAAGGATCTCCTTTGGGTGGCGACGGATGGCCTCGGCGACGGGGAGCTTGACGCGCGCGCTGTTCTCGCGGACCTTCTCGAACTCCGGGCTCTCGGCGATGGTGAGGCGGATGACTAGGCCCACGATGACCAGCACGGCCGAGAACAGGAACGGCAGGCGCCAGCCCCAGGCCAGGAACGCATCGGAGGCGAGCTGGGAAGCGAAGTAGAACGCGATGGTGGCCAGGCCGACCCCGGCTGGGGCACCCATCTGCGGGAACGCCCCGTAGAAGCCGCGCTTTCCCTCGGGGGCGTGCTCGACGGCCATCAACGTGGCGCCACCCCACTCGCCGCCGACGGCGAAGCCCTGCACGAGCCGCAGGACCGTCAGCAGGATGGGAGCAAGAATGCCGATGGTCGCGTAGGTGGGCATGAGACCCATGAGGACGGTCGCGGCACCCATGGTGACGAGTGAGATGACGAGCATCTTCTTGCGCCCGACGCGGTCACCGAAGTGGCCGAACACCACTCCGCCGACCGGGCGGGCGAGGAACCCAACGCCGAAGGTCGCGAACGACAGCAGGGTGCCGACGAGGGGGCTGGAGTTGGGGAAGAACAGCTCGGGGAAGACGAGGGCGGCGGCGGTGCCGTAGATGAAGAAGTCGTAGTACTCGACCGTGGTGCCGATGAAGGAAGCGGAGGCCACCTTGGCCGGGGAAGTTGGCCGCGTGGGCGCAGCAGCGGTTGTGCTGGTCATGTGGGTTCCTTGGATTGGCGGCACGACGAGGCGTCGTCCGGTTGGATGTGGTGGTGGTTGTTGGACCGGTCGTGCGTGCGGCGGAGTGCTCTCCGTGGTGGTTGCTGGGCGTGCGAGCTGAGGCGTCGGTGGCTCAGTCGTGGGTGACGGTGGTCATGGCGAAGCCGGCGATGAGCTCGCGGATGGGTCGGTAGTAGCTTTGTTGGACGGTGTAGGCACCGGTGGCGGCCATGGCGGCGTAGCCGGCTATCCAGGTGCGGACCTCGTGGCAGGAGTTGCCGGCGATGCGCGTCATCTCGTCGGGGTCGAACGCGTCGACCGGGGTGAGGTCGCCGGAGGCGAGGACGCGCAGCAGCTCGCGGTCCCACTCCGGCGCGAGGTCCTGGATGTCGGCCGTACTCGCGGCGAAATCGCGGGCGGCGTCGATGACGCGCTGCTGCCTGGCCTCGCGGGCATCGGGTGGCAGGGGCTGGTTCTCGCCCATGAGCATCGCCCGCTGCGGCGCAGTGGCGGTGGCCAGGCGCGGAACGGGCGGGTCGTGGGAAAGGCCGCCGGAGGAGATGATCAGCACTTTCTCGTCCCACGTGGCCAGGTGCCGGCCGAGTGCTTCGCCGAGCTGGCGGACGCGGTTGACGGGGGTGAAGGGTGGGGCGACGGAGTTGATGAAGATGGGGATGAATGGCTTGGCTGTGATGTCGCCGTAGACGATCTCCATCGGCTGGACGGTGCCGTGGTCGACTTCCATCTCCAGCGACACCGAGAGGTCGATGCCCTCGCCGATGACGGCCTCAGCCAGGCTGCGGGCCTTAGCCTCGGGGACGTCGAGGCGTCCGGCTTGGCTGCCGTAGTCGCCGATGCTGGTGGCGGCGTAGCCGACGCAGTAGGGCGGCATCAGGTTGTAGAAGAAGCCGTTGTAGTGGTCCGGGGCGAGGTTGACGACGATGTCGGGGTCGTAGTCGTGGACGAAGTCCTTCGCTGTGGCGAAGGTCTGGTCGAGCTCGGCGGTGACGTCGGCGTCGAGGTCGGCGAACTCCAGCAACGGGCTGTGGCTCATGGCCAACAGGGCAAGCGTCATGACGGCACCTCCTCGCTCTCGTTTGAGGGGTGACCGGCGGCCGACACGCGGCCGAGGAGGTGGTCGAGGTGGATGCGGTTGAACACGTCGGGCTTCTCGTACTGCGGCCAGTGGCCAGCCTCCTCGATGACCTCGAGGTAGCCGTTCGGGATGAGGGACGCGATGCGGCGGCCCTCGTCGACCGGACCGGAGGGGTCCTTGGTCGTCCACACCACCATCGCTTCTGCCTGGATGGCGGCGAGATCATCATCGGAGATCATGTTCCGCTTGCGGGTCTCGGGGTCCTGCAGGGCCATGTTCATCTCGCACGCCTTGAGCCAGTCGGGCTGCTCGAAGATGGCCTCGCGAGTGCGGATGAGGTCGTCGGTGACCATGGTCGGGTCGGCCATCAGCCACTCCAGGCGCGCCTTGACGCGCTCCCACGACGGGTCCTTCGCGGCCTCCATCGACAGCGTGTACAGCCGCTCCATGACATTCGGGTTCGCCATGGTGCCCCCCATCGTGTTCAGCACGATGCGGTCGACCCGGTCCGGGTGGTCGGCGGCGTAGCGGGCGGTGACCCAGCCGCCCAGTGATTCACCCGAGAAGTGGGCCATGTCAGCGCCGAGGGCGTCCAGGACGTGCGTGACCTGATCGACGTAGTGCGGGATCTCCAGCGGGTGGTCGGGCTTGGTGGAGTAGCCGTGGCCGACGAAGTCGATCGCCCACACGGAGAAGTGCTCGGCGTGTGCGGCGAGGTTGCGGACGTACGCCTCGGCGTGGCCGGTGATGCCGTGCAGAAACAGCAGGACGGGCTTGGACTGGTCCCCGGCGTGCAGGTAGCGGGTGCGGTACGGGCCGGCCTGGAGGAAGCCCTGGGAGAACTCGACCTGGTTCAGGTCGTTCCAGACGCTCGTGTACGGGCGGCTGGTCTGCGCGGAGGTCTGGGAAGACACTATGGTGCTCCTGGTTCGTCGGTTGTGCGCGGTCAGGTGTGCGGGGTGTCTTGGCCAGCGGGGGCGCTGGCCGGGGTGGACGCAGGGACGGTGATGTCGACCGACCGGGTGGAGTACTTCGCGTTGTCGCCGGCGCGGCGCGCGGCGTGGGTGTCGCCATGGCGGTCCGGGCGGTCGAGGACCACACACAGCGCGTTCTCGAGAAGCGCGGTGGCCTCGTCGATGTCCCACACCTCGGCGTTGTGGCGCCACGCGATGTAGCCGTCGGGACGCACGAGCAGGGCGCCGGCCTCGGGGATGTCGCGGACCTGCTGCCAGTAGCCGTACGGGTCGATGGCTCCGGGCTCCCCGATGACGACGGTCCTGAGAAACGGCAGGTCCAGCTTCGCAGCGGCGTTCTTCCACGCACCGCCAGCGATGCCGGTCAGCAGCGTCATCTGCCCCTTTCCGGTGACATCGAGGGTGGAGGTGCGGCGACCGGTAGTGTCGACGAGCCAGGCGTGCGGGAGCTTGGCGCCGGGGCGGGTGGTGGCCTGCAGGTACAGCTCGCGGTGCCGGGGCCACTCCTCCTCGCCGAGGGTCTCGTCAGACAAGACCGCGGAGGAGGTGTAGCGCTGGTTGAGCTCGACGCCGTGGGCGTTGAATTCGGTGTTCTTCAGCTCAAGCGCTTCGTACAGACGAGACCGGAGCGCTTCACCTTCGGGCGTGGGGGCCTTGAGCTTCGACAGCCCGGCGGTGACCGGGTCGGCGTCGTCGTGGTCGAACCACTCCCGCAGGCCGGCGTAGTCCTTGCGGGACTGGTTCGCGCGGGCGACGATCTGCTTCCCGACCGGGGCGCGCTCGTCCGAGTACGACTCCAGCAGGCCCGGGCCGGCGTAGCCCTTGACCGCGAATGCGATCTTCCAAGCGAGGTTGAACGCGTCCTGCATGGACGTGTTCGACCCCAGGCCGCTCGACGGCGGGTGGCGGTGCACGGCGTCGCCACCGCAGAACACCCGACCGTGCGAATAGCGCGTGGCGTGCTGCTGGTTCACGTACCAGATCGACTTGGTGAGGATCTCGGGCTCGAGGTTCGGGTCGCCGACCAGGGTGCGGATCTGGTCGATGACCTTCTCGTCCGACAGGTCAGGCTCGCCGGCGGCCATGTCGAAGCCCCAGCCGGCGATCCACTCCTCCCAGGGACGGATGGCGCGCAGGAGGCCCATCCCGATCTCACCGAACCCAGCGTGGGAGTTGAAGATCCAGTACAGGATGCTCGGCCGGTGCTCGACGTACTGGGTGAGCTTCGCCTTGAAGCGGATGTAGACGGTTCCAGCACGGGCGAGTTCACCCTCCAGCGGGAGGCCGAGCTGTTCGACAATGCGTGAGCGAGCTCCGTCGAAGCCGAGCAGGTAGCGGGCACGTTGGGTGAACACCTGACCGGTGCGGCCATCGCGGAAGCTGACGGTGACACCGTCAGCGTCCTGGGTGTGGTCGAGGTACTCGGTGTTGAAGCTCAGCACCGCGCCGCGTGAGGCGGCGGCGTCCAAGAGGATTGGCTCCATCTGCGGCTGGGGCAGGTCGAGCATCGTGCACGGGCTGCCCTTGAGATAGTCGCCGTAACGCAGGTCGCCGGTGCCCCAGGTCTGCAGGCGGACGATCTCCTCACCGGCCAAGCTGGTGGTGAACAGCGTGTCACCCATCTGCTCCCACGGGGTGGCCTGCTGGCGGGCTGTGTCCTCGAGGCCGAGGTCGCGCAGCACCTCCACGGCACGCTGGTTCGTGATGTGGGCGCGGGGGCCGTTGGCCACCCACGGGAAGACCGTCGCCGCGTGGACGCGTACGCCGTAGGTGGCCAAGGCGGTCGCGGCGATGCCACCGGCCGGCCCCAGGCCGACGACGACGACGTCGGTGTCGAAGCCGTCCTCGTCGGTGTGGAACGGCTCGAACATCGGAGCGGGGTAGCCGTCCGCTTCGACGGCCTGCACGTCTTCAGGGACAGGTGTGCTCATGGGGAACCTCGGAAGTCTGCAGCGCTCTGGCGCTGGCTTGGGAGAACTCCACGACGGGAGTCACTCGAACGCCCGCGTGATCGGCGTCACCCCGACTAGAATGCTAGTTGGCTATCGGGAATGTCAACCTTCGCGTGCCAGTTCGGGTACATGGCGCAACTGGCGCGCTGTGCATTCGGCGTGTAGGGGCGAGATCACGTGAACTTGGCGGGAAGGTTTGTGGTCACCGTCACACATGTGTCATTGTTCAACTAGAGTGCTAGTAGGTCAACAGCCCACTCTCGGGTCGAACCACGCTCAGGAGAACCGCCATGGACCTCAACAAGGCCACCACCGCTTTCCTCGCCTGCCACTGGGAGAACGACGTCGTCGGCGCGGACGGCGCGTTCGCGCCGTTCTTCCGCGCCGAGGTCGAGCGCCGCGGCGTCATCGACGTCGCCAGGCGCGTCATCGACGCCGCGCGCGCCGCAGGCACCCAGGTCGTCTACACCCGCGTCGCCTTCAAGGAGGGCCACTCCGACCTCGTCGCCAACATTCCGCTCCTCGGCGTCGTCGCCCAGCAGGGCAGCCTGCTCGACGGCACCCCCGCGACCGAAATCGTCGACGAGCTCAAGCCAGAGGCAGACGACTGGAACGTCGCCAACCCGAAGGTGTCCGCGTTCGCGTCCAGCGACCTCGACGAGCGCCTCCGTGACGCCGGCACCGACACCGTTGTCCTCTTCGGAGTCGCCACCAACATCTCGGTCGAGTCCACCGGCAGGTCAGCCGGCGACCTCGGCTACCGCGTCATCATCATCGAGGACGCCTGCGCCGCCGCCGACCAGGCCACGCACGATGCCACCATCGCGTCCTTCGGTCTCCTCGGAGAGGTCGCCTCCGCCGACGACGTCATCGCCGCCCTCGCCTGACGATCACGACGTAGTCCAAGGCCCCGGGCCACCCACACGCACAGCCGGACCCGATGTCCGGACACTGCACCACGCCCTCAGCACACCCCGAATGGAGACTCCCATGTCCGACATGCTCGCGCCAGCGAGCTGTTCTGGCAGATTCACCCCGGTCGCAAGGTGAAGGCGAGCCTCGGTCCGTGATCGGTGGCGGCGCATTCATCAACCGACAGTTCTGGAAGTTCCAGGGCTGGCTCCAGGGCTACAACGGGGGGCCGTTGAGGCAGCCCACTCAGCGCATCCATGACGCGCAGATGAAGGCTCTGCGCCAGGCGCTGGTGGACTCGCAGCTTGAGCCGAGCATGGACCCGTTCCGTGAGTTCTTCATCGGACGTAACCGGTCTGATCGTTCAACCAGATAGCAGCGGAGATCGAGCTCGACAGTGTCGGCATCGATCCTCGAACCGAGGGCACGACGGACGTCGGTCGAGCCCTGTTCCTCCTCCGCGACACCCAGCGGGAGACGCTGGTACCGTCATGTTTTCGAGTCGTTCCAGCGGAAGGGAACGCGCTGAAGCTGCTCAAGCCGCCGATGCGGGTGCATCAGAGACGCAGGAGTCTGCGTGCGTTGGCTTCCATGTCGATCGGCAGCCGTTCGACCTCGGCCGGAGAGGACGAGTCCCATCCTCCGAAGTTCGTCCCGAGGACGAGCCGCTCCGGATTCGCCGTTTCGATGAGTAGATCAGCGCTCTTGTCCGAATGGACGTGGACGTCGAACCACAGGCGGTTGTAGCCCTCGTCGAAATCAGCGAGGTCGACCGGAGCCGCGCCTGTTGCGACCCAGGCGCGGACCCGTCCGAGCAGGAACGGCACCGCGCCCCCGCCGTGACTGATGCAGATGTCCAGTTCGGAATGGCGGCGGAGCACACCACCGAGGAGGAGCGACGTCGTCGCGATCGTCTCCTCGAGGGGGTAGCCGATCGTGACGTCGCGCAGCCAGCGTCGCAGGCGGGGGTCTCCGTCAGGCCCGTCGATGCCGGGGACGACCGAGTGTATGAACAGTGGCACGTCGAGGTCCGAGCAGGCGGCGTAGAGGTCGTCGAGATCAGGGTGATCGAGGTCCTCAGCGGCGTCAGTGCCGATGACCGCGCCGACCACGTTCAGGTCCCGGACGGCCCGCTCAAGCTCCGTGACCGCTGCTCCGACATCGCTGACGGGCAACAGGGCGAGTGCCTTCAGCCGGGCGGGATCTGCACTCGTCCACTCGGACAGGAGCTCGTTGTACCTGCTTGCGAAGCGGCTGGCTACCTCGGCGGGCGTATGGGAGAAATACCACAGCGGGGACGCACTGACCACCTGCACCTCGATGCCGGCCTCGTCCAACTCGTCGAGCCGCTGCTCGGCAGTGCGGTCCAATCCCGGGATCTTCCCCAGCATGTAGTCGAACCCTCCGGTGGTGAGCGTCGCGATTCCCGCGGCGTCCCGGGTGAGAAACGGGCCGTGGTCGCCGACACTTCCGAGAAGTGTCTCGAAGAACAGGTGGGCGTGCGTGTCGATAGCCGACATCACGAGTGCTGCGGGTCGATGGGGTGGACGGTGGGGTTCATGCCGAGGTGTGAGTACTCGTGACCCCAGACTTCGCCCACCCAGCCCTCGGCGCTGTCGAAGTACTGAGCGGACCAGCTGCCGTCGTTGACCTGGATGGAGTCCCATCCGATCTCGAAGTCGAACCCCGTGGGGGTCCGGGCGTAGAAGGACAACATCCGGTCACCGATGTGACGGCCCATTGACGACGAGATGGGGAGGCCGGCCTTGTGTGCAGCGTCGTAAGCCATGCCGACTGCGTCCATATTCTTCGTCTCGATCATGACGTGCTGCAGCCCACTCATCCCGGTCATGCCCATCAGCCCGAGGCTGTGGTGGCGGGGGTTGGCGGCACGCAGGAACCACATTTCGCCGAACGGCCCACCGACACGGGTGATGTCGGACGTCTTCAGGCCGAGGACGCGGGTGAAGAATTCTACGGCCTGCTCGATGTCGGGAACGACGAGCACAGCGTGGCCCAAGCCCTGGCTGCCGGTCACGAACTGTGACTGATAATGACCACCGCGGAACCGTCCCTCGAAGGTCAGTTGACCGGAGAACAGCTCGTGCCGGTTGCCGAAGGGGTCCTTGAAATGGAACAGGTAGCGCACCGAGCGGTCGGCACGCTCCTCCGGCTTGGCCTCCGTGACCTCGACGCCGTGAGCTCGCAGCTCGGCAACAGCACCGTCGAGATCCGTGGCACTGTGGAGCTCCCAGCCGATGTAGGCCAGCTTGTGGTCGGGCCCCGGGTGGACGGCCAGCCTGTAGGCGCGGTCGTCCCATGACACGCGGAGCACGCTCTCGCCCGCGGAGTCGGATTTCTCCTCCACCTCCAAGCCGTAGACGTCGGGCCCGAGCGCGAGCCACTCGCTAGCTGCCGGTGATTCGACTCCGACGTAGCCAAGACTGTGAATCCGCATGTCCTGAAGTTCCTTTCTTGATCGTTCTCGGCCCGGTGGCGATCAGCGCATTGCTGTAATCTCGCACCTCGTGAGCGGCGCGAGACGGGGCCGCGGTAGTTGCATGGACAGCGTCACTGACCGCAAGCGAGAAGGGAAACAGGCAGTGGTGATAGTCGCTATCTGCAACCGCACACCCGTCGTGCCGGGCGTGCGGGAACCGAGACGATGACATCGCATATCGGGTCGCTCGACGCGAACCTGTTGGCGCCGCTGCAGGCGTTGCTAGAGCAGCAGCACGTCAGCCGAGCGGCTGAGCGCATGCACGTGAGCCAGTCAGCGATGAGTGCGACCTTGGCGCGTCTGCGCCGACACTTCGACGACGAACTGTTGATCAGGTCCGGTGCCGCCTACTCCTTGACGCCCCTCGCGCGGTCCCTGCTGCCCCTGGTGAACTCGGCGATCCAGGCGGTCGAGTCAGTGTTCGACGCCCGCGCTGGGTTCGAGCCGCGAACCAGCGACCGGCGCTTCACGATCGTGGCCTCCGACTACGCAGCCGGTGTAGTGAACCCTCCATTGCGGGCCATGCTGGCCGAGACCGCTCCTGACGTCGGTGTCCACTTCCACTCGGTCCCCGAGAGCCCCGTCCTGGACCGCATGGCCCTTGAGTACGACCTGATCATCGCCCCCGGCGAATACGGGCTGCGCGGGGACTTCCGGCCTCTCTTTCGCGACGAATTCGTTTGTCTGCTCGACCTGAATCACCCAGCGGCCGCCGAATCGGAGATCACTATCGACCAATTGTCGGAGATCCCCCATGCCGCTGCATCGTTCGCCCCGGACCTATCGACCGGAGCGGACCGGCTCCTCGATCAGCTCGGCGTGCACCGCCGGGTCGCCGTGGTGTCGGACGAGTGGTTGTCACTCCCGTGGCTTATCCGGGATACCAGCCTCGTCGCGCTGCTCCCGCGCCGCATCGCCTCGTGGTGGGCTGCGCGGGGAGGCTTCGTCCTCCGCGAGGTCCCTGGGGACGACCGCGGTGAGTTCATCGAGAACGTCTACTGGCATCCCAGCCGGCGCGGTGATGACGGGTTGGCCTGGCTGCGCAACCAGATGGTCGACGCGATCGCGGAGTCCGACGGCGAGCCCAGCCGCACACGTGGCCGCGAGCGCTGACGGGCGAACTCTTCGACACCCGCGCCGCGCGGAGCGAGCGCCGCATGGCGTACAACCGCTCGATGATCCCGCAGATCATGGAGTTGCTGCAGGCAGAGATGTTTGACCGAGCCGGCGGCCTGTTATGGCAGATCCGCCCCGGCCGCACGTGAAGGTGAGCCTGGCCCCGTGATCGCCGGGGGCGCGTTGATCAACCGACATGTCTGGAAGTCCAGGGCTGGCCCGAGGGCTGCGAAGGCGGGCCGTTGTGGCAGGTCACTTATCCCACTCAGCGCATGACGCGCAGATGAGGGCTCGTGTGCCCGTTTCGTGAGATCCTCGCCGGTTGCGATCCGGCGTGATCTGGGGCGTGGAATCGACCGCGTGGCGGGTTGAATGATCGACGTGATCGATGGGTCTGGATTGATGCCAGTCGTCTTTTCATAATGTGACCGGCGTCATACCGTGGACTCATCACGCGAGTGTCGAGCCGCACGCCTCGGGTCGCTGTGCCATCGCAACAACGCCAGTTCAGCAAGGGAGAAGCATGACCGTCACGACGCCTGCCACGTCAGCCCACGCCAGTGTTGCCGCGACCCTGGAACGGGTCGAGCAGTCTCTCGACAACGATCGCCTGCCCGTCGAGATCTTCAACGACGAGGCCGTCTTCATGGCTGAGATGGATCAGATCTTCGGCACCTGTTGGGTGTTCCTCGCGCACGAGAGCGAGATCCCGAAAGCCGGGGACTTCGTCCAGCGACGCATCGGGGTTGATCCGGTGATTGTCACGCGGGATGGCAAGGGTGGAGTCAACGTGCTCTCGAACTACTGCCGCCACCGCGGTACGCAGGTCTGCCAGACCGACGCGGGCAACTCCCGGTTCTTCAAGTGCCCGTACCACGGCTGGACCTACTCGAACGATGGCGACCTCGTGGGCACCCCGAACAAGCATGGGGCCTACGCCGAGAACTTGGATCCCAAGGAGTGGGGGCTGTATCGGGCGCCGCGGGTGGACAGCCGGTTCGGCTTCATCTTCGCCTCGCTCGCGGCCGAGGGCCCCACGCTGGACGAGTACCTCGGCGGCGCGGGGTGGATGCTCCAGATGATGGTCGGGCTGCACCCGGATGGAGTGAGGGTGGCGGGACCCCCGGAGCGCTATAAGCTGAAGGCCAACTGGAAGACGGGCTCCGAGAACTTCGCGGGCGACACCTACCACGTCGGGACGCTGCACTACAGCAATGAGGAAATCGGCCTCGCGCCCGACCTCAAGAGCAATGTCGAGGTGACCCGCTCCTACGACTTCGGTAACGGCCATTACGCCATCGGCTTCCCGTTCGTCGAGCTGGCCGGGCCGTTCGCTGCGTTCTGGGGCTACGACCCGGAGACGGCTGCCAAGTTCGACCTGAGCGGGCTTGACGAGACGCAGCGCCACATGGTGGAGAACGAGCCGCCGATCGTCGGCACGATCTTTCCGAACCTGAGCTTCCTGCGCACGCCGGCCCCGATCCGGGTCGGCGAGATGGAGATGGCCGTCATCACGACGTTCCGCCAGTGGCAGCCTGTCGGCCCGGGTGAAATGGAGCTGTGGAACTGGCAGTTCGTGTGGACCTTCCAAACCGAGGAGCAGGCTCTCGAGGCCTACACCATCGGTCAGTTCACGTTCGGTTCCGCCGGGACCTTCGAGGTTGACGACACCGTGGCCTGGGAGGGAGCTCCCAAGGCTGCGAAGAGCCCCTGGATGCGCCGGCAGGAGATGGAGTTCAGCTTTGGACAGGCCCATATGAGCCCCGTGAACCGCGAGGCTGACCCCACCTACAAGGGTCCGGGGATCAAACGCCCCACCGGCTTCGGCGAGCACAACCAGATCAGCTTCTACAGGCACTGGGTCAACACGCTGCGCCACGGCACGCAGGCGACGAGCGTTCAGGAGGGCTGACGCATGGCAATCACCGAGGCGAGTCCCGAGGCAACGGCGCGGGTCGACGCGATGGCTCCGGTCGACCCGGAGTTGCTCGCAACCGTTAACCAGTTCTTGGCGCTCGAAGCCAAGCTCTTGGACGAGGGCCGGGAGGAGGACTGGTTGGAGCTCCTCGACGAGGATCTGCTCTACGTCGTCCCCATCAGGCTGGCCACCGAGGATCGGGCCGATGAGATCCAGCGCGGTGCCTTCCGCATCCGCGACACCAAGTACCACGTCCGCACCCGCCTCCAGCGGCTCGCGACCGGACACGCCTACTCCGAGATCCCGCCGTCGCGGACCATGCGGCTGGTGGGCTCCGTCCTGGTACAGCGCACGGCGGACGCGGATATCGTCGACGTCACCAGCGCGCTGCTCGTCTACCGCCAGCGGGGCATCGACGACCACTTCGACCTCATTCCCTGTCGACGGAACGACACGCTGCGGCTCACGGCCCAGGGCCCTCGGCTGCTCACTCGTGAAGTGATCCTGACCGAAGTAGGCATCGCCACGCCCAACCTCGGAGTCTTCTTGTGACCGGACAGGTCGAGATCCTGCTCGACACCAACCTCTGCAACGGCTACGGCGTCTGCGTGACGATCATGCCGGACGTGTTCGACACCCCGGCGGGTAGTCCGGTCGCGGTGCTTCTGCGAGACCGGGTCGAGGCAGACGAGAGCGACGATCTCGACGAGGCCATCCGCGCCTGTCCAGCGCAGGCGCTGGCCAAGCGCGAGCTAGCGTCATGACGACGAAAGGTCGCTCCCTGGAGAACGTGGTCATCGTCGGCGCTTCCGCGGCGGGCCTGAGTGCTGCCGACGGACTGCGCGAGGGAGGGTACGACGGACGCATCGTCATCTTGGGCGATGAGCAACATGAGCCTTACGACCGGCCGACCCTGTCGAAGAAGCTGCTTGTCTCGCAGGGGGAGCCGCAGCTGCACGCGCTGCGCACACCGGAGCGGCTGGAAGCCGACGGCGTGACCCTTCTGCTCGGCCACCGAGCGGTCGGCCTCGACGTCGACCGCCACTACGTCGTGACCGAGAACGGCGACGCCGTCCCCTCGGACGCCGTGATCATCACGACCGGGAGTCGGCCGCGGACCCTGATGACTACTGAGGCGGAGACCCTCCCCGTGCTCCGCACTCCCGCAGACCTCGGCCTCCTGCGCGGAGCGGCGGCACGCTACGGCCAGGTCACCCTGATCGGCGCTGGACTGATCGGACTGGAGATCGCTTCCAGCCTGTCCGGGCACGACGTCGAGGTGACCGTGATCAACGACCTCGAGCTCCCGTTGCGCAACATCCTCGGAGAGCCCGTGGCTGAACAGGTCCGCGAGCTGCATCGGCGTCACGGCGTCGATCTCCTGCTGGGTGTCAGCGTCGAGAGCGTCAGCGGTGGCCCCGGGTCGTACTCCGTCCAACTCTCCGACGGCAGCACTCACCGCACCTCGTTTGTCCTGGTCGGCATCGGCGTAGAGGCCAACGACGAGTGGCTCGACGGGTCAGGCGTGGCGCTGGATGCGGGTGTGGTGGTGGATGCGACGGGTCGCGCGAGCGTTCCAGGAGTCTGGGCGGCCGGCGACGTGGCTCGCCTGTTGTCGCACCCCTCGCTGCCCGAGTCGACCCGCGTCGAACACTGGACACACGCCATCGAGCACGGCCGCCACGTCGGCCTCAACGTCGCGAGGGCATCCCACGACGCCTACACCGCCGTGCCCTACTTCTGGACTGAGCAGTACGGACGGCGGTTTCACGGCTACGGCCGCCTTCGGCCGGACGACACGGCACAGCTCGTCGAGGGAGCCCTCGACGAAGAGGAGTACCTGGTCCTGTACGGCAGCGGCGAGAAGCTCCACGCCGTGGTCTCGTGCGGGTGTGTCCGGTCCCTCAGGGGCTACCGCAAGCTCCTCGAACGCAACGGCACCTGGCGCGAAGCTCTGGACCTGGCCGGCCACTGCGACCCAGTCCACGACGTCGGCCTCCACACCGGCTGACGCAACATCTGACGTAAGGAAGAACGTTGAAGCTTCTTGACGACCACATCGTCCTCGTGACCGGCGGTGGTTCCGGTTTGGGGCTGGGTGTCGCGCGGCACCTGCTGACGGAGGGTGCGCAGCTCGCGGTGCTCGAAGTCGACCCTGACAAGGTGAAGGCTCTGAGTGAGGAGTTCGGTGACAGCGCGCTGGTGCTTCAAGGAGACGTGCGCAGCATCGGAGATCTCCAGGACGCGCGCAGCGCGATCGTGGAGCGTTTCGGCAGGTTGACCTCGATCGTCGCGACCCAGGGGATCTGGGATGGCAATGTTCCGCTGGTCGACATCCCTGTCGAGCAGATCGACGCGTTGTTCGATGAGGTCTACTCCATCAACGTCAAGGGCTATGTCCTGACCGCGAAGGTGTTCCTAGATCTGATCCAGGCCGAGCGGGGTGGCCTCGTGCTGACGGCGTCCCAGGCGGCTTTCGCTGCTGATGGTGGCGGTACCGCGTACACCTCCAGCAAGGGTGCGGTGCGCAGCCTGGTGAACCAGCTCGCGTTCGAGCTCGGACCGGAGATCCGAGTCAATGCTGTGGCGCCTACGGGGATCGCCAAGAGCGAGATCCGGGGGCCCGCAGCACTCGGTCTCGAGCAGTCCAAGCAGTCCGACATCCCAGCCGACACGTTCCGGTTCGAGTTCGAGTGGCTGACTCCGCTACAGCACCTGCCCTCGCCGGAGGAGTACGGCCCGCTGTACGCCTTCCTCGCGTCGCGCCACAACACGGTGATGACAGGACAGACGCTCATCGCTGACTCCGGCACGTTGAACCGCGCCCTGGGGTCGATGACCGCCTTGGTGAGGTCGATGCCGGACCGCTGACCGAGTCGGCCTCCGCGGACAGCAATGACTGGATGAAGGTGCCGAGCAGGTCGCGCAACAGATCAGGGCACGCCTGGGCCAGCTGTTCCTCGAGCATCCGGGCAGGGTCAATACTGGGATTGACGGTCATCGTGGTGTCCTTCTTCGAGTCGGCTTTGAGAGATCACTCGAAGAATCACGCGGTGGAGGTCGTCTACGTCAACGACACGCACACCGCGGAGCCGTACACCACTCTGCTGGACGCAACTGAGCGCTGTAAGCCAGTGCGAGCACTCCCGGGCAGAACCAGGCTGACTTCGTTCTGGCCTCGAGCGGCGCGCAGGCACAGGCTCGCCACGTTAGACTTGTCCCGTGACCGATGACGCCAGTCCCCGTCAGGGGATCCAGTCCGTGGAACTGGCGATGACAATCGTGGAAGCGATCGAGCGTGGCCTTGGCCCCATGAGCCTCACGCAGATTGCTGCAGCCGCCGACATGGGCCCCAGCAAGGCTCACCGGTATCTGGTGAGTCTTTGTCGAATCGGTTTAATCACCCAGTCAAGGAGATCGGGCTTGTACGATCTCGGGCCTGCGATGCGCCGCATCGGCGTTGAGTCGCTACGGCGGATGGACGAGGTCGGACTGGTCTCGGAACACCTGCCGGACCTTCGGGACCGAACGTCGCATGCAGTCAACCTCGCGGTCTGGGGCGACAACGGACCTGTGCTCGTGCGATGGGACTACGGGTCCTACGCCCTACCAATCACGGTGCGCGTTGGTGCGACGATGCCGCTGCTCACGTCATCGGTTGGCAGGGTTTACTTGGCATACCTTCCGGAGTCGCTGACAGCTCCTGTCCTCGAGAGTCAACTCTCGACGGTGCAAGGCGGCCTGCCCACGCCTGCAGACCTCGCCGAGCTCCGGACCGAAGTACTTCGGCGAGGTGTAGCCGAGACGTCAGGCGGCGTCATCCCCGGAGTGACCTCGTTGGCGGCGCCGGTCTTCCCAGCGGGGGAGTCCATCCCGTTGGTGATCGCCTTGGCGATCCCTGCTCGGCTCGCGGACCGCGAAACGCTTGCAGCCGTGGAAGTAGAACTACGGAATACCATCGAAGCCATCTCCCAGGACTTGGGCACGACCGCGAGCGCATAGTTCGCCCTGGATCGTCGACCGACTCCTCGAGCTCCTTTCCGCCGGGGATCTCGTCTACCTCGGAGCGGAACACCAGTTTGGTGAGGAAGACCCGGGTCGCGACGAGCATCACCGCGGCGACCGGTACACCGACCAGCATCCACTGGGCGAAGCCGACCTGGATATTGTGCGCGTCATCGAGGTACGCCCGCATCAAGGCCATCGGGGCTGGCCGATGAGTGTCGCCATCGACCCCATCGTTAACTCCGTAGGCGATGCCCAGGAGGACACCCGCGGTGAGTTTCGGCGTCTGGAGGTCGGGGTTGAGACTCCGGATGAGGCCCGGGATCGAGGTTCCGATGGGCACTATGATGACCGCCGTCGCGGTGTTGCTCACCCACATCGAGATGAACGCGCTCGCGCAGGTGAGGCCGAGCACGATATGGGCGGGACGTGGGCCCACTGCTAGTACGGCGCGCAGAGGCACGCGGCGGTGCAGATCCCAGCGCTGGGCGGCCAGGCCCAAGATGATGCCGCCGAGCATCAGGAAGATCACAGATCCGGCGTACGGCGTCGTGGTGGCCGTGATGTCCGCGACGCCAAGCAAGGGGAAGGCTGCAACTGGGATGAGGGCCGTGACTGCTAGTGGGACCGCTTCGGGTATCCACCACACAGCCATCAAGCATGCGATCGCGGCGACTGTGCGGGTGTCGAGGGCGAGGCTGCCCGGCATCAGGACGAAGACCAGAGCAGCCACGACGGGTCCAGGTAAGTGCTCAGACGTGTCGTCGGTCTGCCATCTCAGCGTCGGTGACCTCGTGGCCGATCACGTCACTGACGTAGGCACGGGCGGCGGGTCCGAGGACGGCGTGCGCCTCGTGGAACAACTGGTACGCGTCGTATCCCGGCCATGGGTCGGGTGTCAGCTGAGGCGGTAGCTGCGGGTCGCGGAAGGGGAAGTGGCGATACCGCGCGATGAGATGCGTGCGTGCGGCGAGCGCCTCGGCGCCTTGGAGTCGTGATGCCTTCTTCGGCAGGTCGCGATGGTCGGCGACGAACTGGTCATACTCCTCTCCCAGACTGGCGAGGTCCCAGCACTGTTGGGCGAGTGACCGGTCGTGCTCGACGCCGTCGGAGGAGCAGATCAGCACTTCGGCATGCTTGGCGTCCAGGTCGGCGAGCAGGCCGCGCGCAGTTGCGCGACGGTCGTCGGGAGTGAGCCAGGTCGAGGTGCTGAGCGGACCGAAGCCGTGCCACGCCAGAGCTTTTCGGAGCTGGTCACGGTCGTGGCGGTCGTTCTCGGAGAGCTGGTAGATCACCAGCGTCCACTGCCCGGACCAGTCCTGTGGCGGCGCCGCGAAGATACGCTCGCGCCCCTCATCGAGGACCTCGAGCATGCTGTCGGTCAGCTGGTAGCGGCTTTCACGGCCCGTACGCTGCACCGTGAACCATCCCTCCCGGCGAAGCCGCGACATCGTTACCCGCACCGTTGGCGGAGCGATGTCGAAGGCCTCGAGGAGGGTGATGAGATGACCGAGCTGTATGCCCTCGTCGACGAACCGTAGGTACTCCCCGAAGAGGTCGAGCACGAGACTGCGTGGTTTGACCGGCATGGAACTCATCATGCCGGTAGATCTGTCCAGCGTCAGATCCATCGCGGTGCCTCGATGGGCGAGCCACCCGGCCAGGCAAGGTCGACGGCGCGGCGTTGTGGTGCCATTCGACCTGTAGCCCAAGCAGCCAACGCCGCGACTGGTCCTTCGACGACGACTCCGCTCTCGCCGCCGGTCCAATGCTTCGGGACGCTTCCATCGGTGGCTCTGAGCGAGGGGAGGCCCTGCTCGTCCCGGGTACGCCAGGTGCGGTGGATGTCATCGAGCAACCGGGTGAGTACGTCGGTGGGGATGTCTCCCACCTGGGCGCCGCCGGCCAGGTCGACGGCGTGCAACCAGACCTCGCGGGTGCGCATCCACACCGTCTCGGAGACGGGGACGTCGCGTCCCTGGGCCGTGACGACACGGAAGGACCAGCGGTCAGCGGGAAGGTCGCGCCAGCGGACGTCGAGATCGATGGCAGAGTGCTCGACCAGGTTGCGCAGCGCTTCAGGGTTGAGTGTGGAGCCATAGTCGATCTCTTCGGCGCGAGCTCCGGGGGAGGAGTACATCGGGTTCGGCTCCCCGGTGGCTGCCCACTCGACCAGACGCGCGATCGCTCGGGCGTTGTAGCCCACATGCGCAACCACGTGGCGGCGCGTCCAGCCCAGTAGGAGCGACGCCGCGTCGAGGTCGTCGTCCGAGAGCTGGTTGAGTGCCCGGCGGAACATCGACGTGCCGAGCCTGGCGTTCGCCAGGTCTCGGATCACGTCGGTGTCCTGCACGAGGTCGGTGCGTGCAGGCACGTCAGCGACCGGCATTCACAACCCGGTTGCGGAGCTCGCCGATGCCCTCGATGCCTACCTCGACGACGTCGCCGGCTCGCAGGTAGCGCGGTGGCTTGCGGGCATGCCCGACACCTCCCGGGGTGCCGGTGAGGATGATGTCGCCGGGCCGCAGCGTGGTGATGGTCGATACATAGGCGACCAGCGCGGCCGGTCCGTGCACGAGGTCGTCGGTGGCGGCCTCCTGCATCTTCTCGCCGTTCACGGTCGTCCAGATCCGGCCCGACGGCTTCCACTCGTCGCCGGTGACCAGCACCGGGCCGAGTGGCGTGGACCGCTCCCACATCTTGCCCTGAAGCCACTCCTTGGTGCGGAACTGGAAGCTCCGCATGGAGATGTCGTTGGCCACGGTGAAACCGGCGATGGCTGCGGCCGCGCTGGTCTCGTCTGCGTGCCTCACCTCGGTGCCGATGACGATCGTCAGCTCGGCTTCCCAGTCCAGCTGCTCGTCCTCCTCGGGTGCTTCGATGTCGTCGTTCGGCCCGGTGAGGGTGTCGGCGAACTTCGCGAAGAGCGTCGGGTACTCCGGCAGGTCACGACCCATCTCGAGGATGTGGGTGCGGTAGTTCAGGCCGACGCACACGACCTTCCCGGGCGTGGGGACCAACGGAGCGAGGTCCAGGTCGGCCCACGCGTGCTGAGGACCGTCGGCCGCTGCCGCGATCTCCCGCCAGTCTTCGTGCGCCAGCAGTTCGCCGACGTCCGCACCATGGGCCGGGTCGACCTCGACGGCAGTGTCGCCGTCTACGCGCACGACCCGGTGTCCACTGTTCGTACGGATGGTTGCGAGCCTCATGCGTGCTGGTCCTTGTCGTCGGTGATGTGGGTGCGGGCGAAGCCGAGGCTCTCGATGATCGGCTGGTCGCCGAACCGGAAGAGGTCGAGCCCGTCGTCAGTGCTGAGGCACAGAGCGCTCCAGGACGGCACGACGAGCATGTCGCCGCGCTCGACCTCGTGACGCTGGCCGTCGATGGTGACCACGCCGGCGCCGTCGAAGACCTGGAAGACGCTGGAGCCGACCTCGCGCCGCTCAGTGGTCCGCACGCCGGCGCGAAGCCGGTGGAACTCAGCGCGAATCGTCGGCATCACGTCTCGGCCGGTGGTGGGGTTCACGTAGCGTACGGCGGCGTGCCCCTGCTCGACGGTTGCCGGGTGGCCGGCGGACTCCAGCTCGAGCTGGCCCTCGAGCGCTGCCTCGGTGTGCTCCCAGCGGTAGGCGGCGATCGGGGAGGACTTGGTGTCCTCCAGGCCCGACAACGGGCGTAGCCCGGGGTGGCCCCAGAGCTTCTCGGAGCGGGACACATCAGGGGTCGACTCATCGGTGACCCGGTCGCTGCCGAACTCGAAGAAGCTGGTGTCGGTGTAGTGCACGAACGGGATGTCGAGGCCATCGATCCAGGCCATCGGCTTGTCGGTCTCGTTGTGGTGGCCGTGGAAGTTCCAGCCCGGAGTCAGCAGGAAGTCGCCTCGGCGCATCGCGACAGGGTCGCCGTTCACGACGGTCCAGACGCCCTCACCCTCGACGACGAAGCGGAAGGCGTTCTGAGAGTGCCGGTGCTCCGGGGCCACCTCGTGCCCGCCGAGGTACTGGATCGCGGCCCACAGGGTCGGGGTCGCGTACGGGCGGCCGCCGAGCCCCGGGTTGGCTAGGGCGATCGCTCGGCGCTCACCCCCGCGGCCGACCGGGATGAGTTCGCCTGCGCGGGCGGCGAGGGGAAGCAGCGTCTGCCACTTCCACACATGGGGTACGGCCTGGGGCTTCGGGGTCGTCGGCATGAGATCGCCGATCTGCGTCCACAACGGGATCAGGTGCTCGTCGTCGAAGTCGTTGTAGAGGCGCTCGATCTCGCGCTCTTCCTCGGGCGTCGGCGGCGGAGGCGCCACGGTGCCGGCCACGAGGTCGGGGTCTTGGGTGTGCGTGTTCATGTCCACTCCCTTGTCGGAATCGGTCTGCAGTTCAGGTCGTGGTCAGGCGTGAGCCGATGTCTTCGCGCAGTGCGCGCTTGTCGATCTTGCCGACCTTGGTCATGGGCAGCGCAGGAGCGACCTCGAGACGCTCGGGCAGTTTGAACGCCGCGATCCCGGAGTCGTGAAGGTGCGCGCGGATCGCTTCGAGGGTGACCTCATGGCCCTTGTGCGGCACGACGTAGAGGCACAGACGTTCGCCGAGCACCGGGTCCGGCATCGCAACGGCGGCGACGAGATCGATACCGGGGATCGCGTAGACCAGGCTCTCGATCTCCTCGGCGCTGATCTTCTCGCCGCCTCGGTTGATCATGTCCTTGTCGCGGCCTTGGACGATCAGGTTGCCGTCGGGTCGGCGTACGACGATGTCCCCGCTGCCGTACCAACCGCCCTCGAGGAACGACCGGGAGTTGTGCTCCGGGGCACGGTAGTAGCCGCACGGGGTGTAGGGACCGCGGGTGTAGAGAGCACCGGGAGTGCCGTCGGGGACGTCCTCGCCGAGCGGGTCGAGCACGCGCACCTCGTCGGCCTCGTGCACGGGGCGGCCCTGTGTGGTGCAGATGGTCTCCTCGGGGTCATCGAGGCGGGTGGTGTTGATGAGGCCTTCGGCCATGCCGAACACCTGCTGCAAGGTGCAGCCGAGGACCGGCTTCACCCGCCGGGCGAACTCGTCGGGCAGGCGCGAGCCGCCGACCTGAAGAACCCGCAGGCTGTCGAGCTGGTTGCCACCGACCTCCTCCTGGTGCTGGATCCAGCGCTGAGCGACGGCCGGCACCGCGGCGGCGATCGTCACCCCCTCCCGTGCCATCGTCGCGAAGGCGCGGACCGGCTCCGGGCTCGGCAGCATCACCGCTCGTCCCCCGAGGAGCAATGCTCCCAGGACTCCCGGGCAGGCGAGCGGGAAGTTGTGGCTCACCGGCAACGTGCCGAGGTAGACGTCCTCGGACCCCATCGCGGCGGCCTCTGCGGTGGCCGTGATGTTGCAGAGGTAGTCGTTGTGCGTCCGGGTGATCAGCTTGGGCAAGCCAGTGGTGCCGCCGGAGATGAGGAAGCAGGCGGGGGAGTCGGGCTCCGGGTTCCAAGTCTCGACGAGCGAGCGGCTCGCGGCCGCATCGTCGGGAACGGCGAGGAGCTCGTCGAGACCGTACGCCCCGTCACGGGGAACGCCGAGCACGACGACCTTCTCGAGGTCGGGCAGCTCGCCGGCAAGCTCGTGCGCAAGCTCCTGATGGTCGAAGTCGCGCAGGACATCGGGGACGACGATCGCACGGCTCTCCGAGAGGGAGGCGAGATGGGTGAGCTCGTGCCGGCGATGAGCCGGCAGTGCCATCACAGGAATGATGCCCGCGCGGAAGCAGCCGAGAGTCAAGGCCATGAACTCCCAGCCGTTCGGCAGCTGGACCAGAACTCGGTCATCCGGCTCGAGCCCGATCTCGAGGAGACGCTCAGCGGTTGCGTCGGCGCGCCGGGCCAGCTCGCCGTAGGTCATCCGGACCTCGCCATCGACGATCGCGACGCGGTCGGGGTGGCGGTCGGCTACCTCGAGGTAGGCCGCGCCGAGGGTGACGTCCTTCCAGTAGCCGGCCTGCCGGTATCGATCCGCCATCTCGGCCGGCCAGGGCACCGTTCCTTCGCGGGTGGGGATGCTCATGGCTGCGTACTCCTCTGGGCTTGTTCTGGCTTCTTTGCCGTGTCCTGCGGCTCTGCGACGAGGACGGCGTCGAGGGCGATCAGACCGGCCGCGCTCGCACGGAGCGGGTTGACCTCGACCTCGGCAAGGTGTGGGTTGTGGACCAGCAGGTCTCCGAGAATGCCGAGAACGTCTCCGAGAACGCCGCGGTCCACGGACGGCTCGCCGCGGTAGCCGTCGAGCATGATGCTGGCCTGCAACCGATCGGCGAGGGAGACGAGACCATCGCGCGGGCACGGAACGGCCGCGATCGCCACGTCGGCGTACACCTCGGTGGCCGTTCCGCCGACGCCGACCATGACTACCGGCCCGAAGACCGGATCGCGACGGGCACCGACAATCAGATCGACCCCTGAACCGACCATCTGCTCGACGAGCACCTCGCCGCTACCCAGCGCGGAGAGCTCGTCGAAAGCCTCGTCGAGGACAGACTGGTCGCTGATGCCGAGGCGTACGCCGCCGATGTCGCTCTTGTGAAGGATGGTCGCGTCGGAGACCTTGACCACGACCGGGCCGCTGATGTCGGCGAGGGCCTGGCGGGCCTCGTTCCGGGTTGAACAGATCCGCCTGGCCGGGGTCTGCACACCAGCATCATGAAGAATGCGCTTGGCTTCGTCCTCCGACCACGGACCTGCCGCCACGTCGAGAACCGGCCCGCTGATCCTGGCTTCGCTGCCGGCCGCGGCCTGCCGGCGGGCGTCCTCGGCGAGTGCGGAGACCGCGGTCGCGAGCGCGCGCGGTCCGACGACCAGAGGCACCCCCGCCGCGGCCGCCTTACCGACGGCTTCGGTGACATCGGGGCCGGGTCCATCGATACCGACGACGACGGCATGCCCGGACTCGTGGGCCGGAACCGCCGACGCCACCAGGTCGACGACGGGCTCGGTCAAGGCATAGACCGCAGTGACGTCGATCGCGGGATCGGCGGCGACGATCGAGACGAGCTCGTCGTGCTGCGGTCCGGGGCGGCCGGTGTCGACCGGGTTTGCCTGGTACGTCATGGGTGGCAGTAGTGCGGCCACTGCGTCCTGGGTCTCCTGGCTGAGTGTCGGGAGACCGACGCCCGCCTCGTGCAGGGCATCGGCGATCACCAGTCCGGGGCCGGCCTGAGCGGTGACCAGCCCAGCGGCAGGCGTCGGATTCGGCGTCAGGCGCCCAGCGGCGAGCACGGAGGTGGCAGTGACGAGCTCGTCGACGTGGTCGACGACTACTGCGCCGGCCTGGCGGAGAAGCTCGCGGGTGGTTCGCCAGGAGGTTGCCAGCGCACCAGTGTGGGACTGGGCGAACTCTCCGATGTCGTGCTTACCGACCACCATGGCGATCACAGGCTTCTCGCGGGTCGCCTCCCGGACGGCCGCGAGCAGAGCGTCGCCGTCGGTGACGTTCTCCAGGTGCAGTGCGATCGCCCGGGTGTTGGGATCCTGAACGAGATAGGTCAGCACCTCAGGGGCGGCGACATCTATCCCGGCACCGATACCGACGCCCAGGCTGAGGCCGCAACCCTCGCGCTGGAACGCGAAGGCCAATGCATGGTTGAGACCACCGCTGGCAGCGACGACCCCGACGGAACCGGGCTCGAGCGTGCTGACCCCAGGCACGAAACTGGCGAGCAGCGCACGCGACGGCGAGAAGAATCCGGAAGTGTTGGGCCCGAGCAACCGGACGCCGCTACGAGCGGCCGCCTCTTCGAGCCTGGCCTGATGCGCGACGCCCTCTCCGCCCGCCTCGGCGAACCCGCCGGCGCAGACCAGTGCCGCCCGGACCCCTGCCTCGCCGCACTCGGCCACGACGTCGGCGCATGCCGAGGCCGGGACGCACAGGACCGCGAGGTCGATGCCGTCAGGGGAGGCGTCGACCGCACTGCCTACGGTTGCGTGCATACCCTCTGCGCGGGCGTTGACGAGGGCCACGTGGCCGTCGTACGCGGACAGACTGGCTGCCATCACGCCGCCGAGCTTGTCAGGGACGGTGGAGGCACCGACCACGACGACCCCGCGAGGAGCGAAGAGGGGCTGGAGGGGGTGTTCTGGCGCGTGAGTGATGGTCATTTCGTCTCCTTGGGAGCGGCGACCGCGTCGGCGCGTCCGGAGAGCAGAACCGTCTCGGCCGCATCGTCTGCGGCGAGGTCAGGCCCGCTCATGATGGTCACGAGGCTCTCCTGCAGGCGGGCGGCTTCGGCGAGGAGCGTGCGCGGGAGGCCGCTTCCGGCGATCACGACGACGCCGGTCTCGGGCAGCTCCTTGCGTGCGGAGGCGACGCCGCTCTCGGTCGCGGGAGCCTCGATGATGGGAGCCGTGATGATGGGAGCCGTGATGGACCGGCCGTCCCGGTCGACGAGATGAGCTGTCCCGTTCTCAGCGCTGACCAGCTCGAGGCGTCGTCCGAAGGTCGTCGTCGAGGCCGAGTGAGTCTCGATGGTCGAGTCCAGAGCGGCGGCGCCGTGCTGCTCGATCCATGCGGCTCGGACCTTCTCCACGAGCCCGGGGTCTCGTTGGGCCATTTTCTCCACGCCGATGCTGCGGGAGAAGAAGTGGAAGGTGAAGGTGAGCGGATCGAGCGTGCGCTGGTACGTCCCGAAGTGCTCCCACCACGACAGGCTCGGGCGCGCGGCCCTCTGGATCTTGCCGACCGAGGCCTTGCGGATCTCCTGGTAGGCGCCGAGCGCGTCGGAGAGTGAGATCCCCTCGGTGGCGGCTCGCGCTATTTGGGCGGCCAGGACCACGGAGTCCTCCATCGCCATCTTGGTGCCCGAGCCGACGGAGAAGTGAGCGGTGTGGACCGTGTCGCCGAGCAGCACGACGTTGCCACGCCACCAGTCCCGCGTACGCCGGGTGCGGAAGTTCCCCCACCGGGAGTTGTTCGCGACCAGTTTGCCCTCGCCGATGTCGTCGGCGAAGAGCTTTTCCAGGTAGGCCTGGGTCTCGGTGTCGGACGGACCGGGATGCTGCGTGACGTCGAAGGCGTCCATGCCCGCGCGGCGCCAGGTCTCCTCATCGGTCTCGACGATGAAGGTGCTGAGCTCGTTGCTGATCGGGTAGCCGTGCACCGCGAAGTTGCCGTGCTCGGAGACCCGGTGCACGAAGGTGAGCCCGTCGAAGAGATGGGTCGTGCCGAACCAGATGAACTTGGCCGTGGCGGTGTCGATCTCGTGTCCCAGCGGCTCCTCGCTGTCGAGGTGCTCGCGAACGGAGGAGTTGGTGCCGTCGGCGCCGACCACCAGGTCGTACTCGTTGCGCAGTTGGTCCAGCGGGGGAGCGGTCGTGCCGAAGCGGAGATCGACGCCGACGTGCTCTGCGTTGTCCTGAAGCAGGCCGAGCAGAACCTTGCGGTGGATCGCTGACATGCCGTTGCCGCCGAAGCCGTGCTGCTGCTCGTTGCTCAGCACGTCGATGCGGTCCCAGTGACGGCCGTGGTCGCGCAGCGCATCTCGCAGCACCGGGTCCGCCTCATCGATGGCGCGCAGAGTGGCGTCGGAGAAGACCACGCCGAACCCGAATGCGTCGCTGCGCTGGTTGCGTTCGAAGAGCGTCACGGCGGCCTCGGGAAGAGCGCGTTTGACGAGCGTGGCGAGGAAGAGTCCGCCTGGGCCCCCGCCGACAACGGCTATCCGTGGCGAGCTGCCGAGCTTGGGTGCGTCCATGACTCCAACATAGATGTCGAGAAAGTTATGTGCAACATCTTGACGTGGTCCGACGAAAAGTTGTTATCTAGTGTTGCGAGTCACAACGCGGTGCTTGCTCTGATGTGCCGCGGCCACTTCATGAACCAAGGGAAGACCATGACCCTCACCGATTCGTTCAGCCCGCCGGCCGTCAACCACCTCAACGGTGCCGCCGGCTCGACGACCTACCGCGACCACCAGGACCCGGGCCGCCTGGACAGCGTCGCTTCGCGCATCGCTGTCGGAACCGCCGCGGATGTCGACGCGGCCGTGCAGCGTGCCCACCGGGCCTTCCAGCAGTGGCGCGATGTTTCCCCCGCCGAGCGCGCCGCCGCTCTCATGAAGGCCGCCGAGGTGGTCCAGGCAAGTGCCGAGGAGCTGGCCCCGCTGCTCGTCCGCGAGCACGGTGGCGTGCTCTGGGAGGCGCAGACCGACTTCATGCTCGGCACCGGGGTCCTCCAGCACACCGCCAGTCTCGTCGAGGAGTTCTTCGCGCCGACCACGTACGACGACGAGCAGTCCTACATCAGCATCGAGCGAGTGCCGCGCGGCGTCGTCGGTGCCGTCGTGCCGTGGAACATGCCCGTGGTCCTCACCATGATGAAGCTCGCTCCGGCGCTCGCGACCGGGAACACGCTGGTGCTCAAGCCGTCCCCGTTCGCGGCTGCGGCGCTGACCATGCTGCTCGAGCGGATGGCCGCCGTGCTGCCCGAAGGCGTGATCAACGTCGTCCACGGCGACACCGAGGTCGGCGAGTCGCTCACCAGCCACCCGCTGGTCCGCAAGGTCGGCTTCACCGGTGGAACCGCCACCGCGAAGCACGTGATGACGAGCGCGGCGGGGACGATCAAGAACATCACGCTCGAGCTCGGCGGTAACGACCCGGCCGTCGTCCTCGACGACGCCGACCTGAACCTCACCCTCGACCGGATGCTGCCCGGCATCTACACCCGAACCGGCCAGATCTGTTTCGCGGTCAAGCGCGTCTACGTTCCGCGCTCGTCCTACGACACATTCGTCGACGCGCTGTGCGACCGGGTCTCGGGTTACAAGGTCGGGCACGGTCTCGACCCCGAGGCGTCCTTCGGGCCGCTCAACAACAAGGCCCAGTTCGACCGGGTCCAGGAGCTCATCCGGGCTGCCCGGGACAGCTCCTCGAAGGTGATCGAGCTCGGCACCAAGCTCGAGCCCGACAGCTGGGACAACGGCTACTACGTCCTGCCGCACGTCGTTCGCGACGTCGAGCACGACGCGCTGATCACCTCCTGCGAGCAGTTCGGCCCGATCATCCCCGTGGTCGCGTACGACTCTGAGGAGCAGGCGCTCGCCTGGGCCAACGACAGCGAGTACGGCCTCGGGTCGTCTGTCTGGACCAGCGACCCCGAGCGCGGCCTCGCCCTGGCTCGCAAGATCGAGGCGGGCAGCACCTTCATCAACACTCACTCCTTCGAGTCGCTCGACCTGCGGATGCCGTTCGGCGGTGTGAAGCAGAGCGGCATCGGCCGTGAGTTCGGGACGGCCGGTATGGCGGAGTACGTCGAGGAGCACTCGATCCGCCACCTGAAGTGACCCAGCAACCAACCTCGGGTGCGCCGGCCGTTCGTAACGGCCGGCGCACCCATCCAGCAATCCCCGGGAGGGAACCCATGGTCAGCATCACCGCAGCAGTCGCCCGCGAGCACGAGAAGCCACTGACGTTGGAGAGCCTCGAGCTCGACGATCTCCGTGGCAACGAGGTGCGCGTCCGCATGGTCGCCACCGGCATCTGTCATACCGACGCGATCGTCCGCGACGGTGTCTACCCGACTCCGCTTCCGGCCGTCCTCGGCCACGAGGGGGCGGGGGTCGTAGAGGCCGTCGGTGAGCTCGTCACGTCCGTCGTCCCCGGGGACCACGTGGTCATGTCGGCCGCCTACTGCCGCCACTGCGACAAGTGCCGCACCGGTCAGATGGCCTACTGCGAGAACCTCTTCGCCCAGTGCTTCGGAGGCAGTCGCGAGGACGGCACCACATCGCTGACCAGCAGCGGCGAGCGGATCTCCTCGCACTTCTTCGGCCAGTCGTCGTTCGCGACCCATGCGAATGTGGTCGAGGCGAGCATCATCAAGGTCGACCAAGAGGTCCCACTGGACAAGCTGGCTCCGCTGGGCTGCGGTATGCAGACCGGTGCGGGCGCCGTGCTCAACGAGATCCGGCCCCGGGCGGGCTCCTCCTTCGCTGTCATCGGCACGGGTGCGGTTGGGATGGCGGCGGTGATGGCAGCTCGCGTGGCGGGGTGTACGACGATCGTCGCGATCGACCGTCACCAGTCCCGTCTCGACCAGGCGCTCGAGCTCGGTGCGACCCATACCATCAACACCACCGACCTCGATCTCGCCGAGGGACTCAAGAGCATCACCGACGGTGCCGGCGTGGACGCGATTCTCGATACGACCGCGCTCCCGAAGCTCCTGGTGGCGGCGGTCGACGCGCTGGCGATCCGGGGCACGCTGGCACTCGTAGGCGCGGCTGCTCCGGGCACCGAGGCGCCGTTCGAGATCGGCGGCTCGCTGGTCAAGGGGTGGACGTTCAAGACGATCGTCCAGGGCAGCTCGGTGCCGCAGGACTTCATTCCGCGACTGGTGGCGCTGTGGAAGGAAGGTCGTTTCCCGCTCGACAAGCTGATCCAGACCTACTCGCCAGAGCAGATCAACGACGGCTTCACCGACTCCGAGTCGGGCAAGGTGATCAAGCCCGTGCTGGTCTGGTAGCTGCCAACCTGGCCTCGGCCGCCGGCGACCTCGGTCGCTGGCGGCCGAGGTGTTTGGGAGAAGAGTTTCCCCCGTCCTCCGGCTCGATTGTGAGGGCGAGCGTCGCGCTGGGCTGGGTTCTTCTGGGCGAACTAGGCGGGCGGCGGCAAGACAGGTTAAACATGTGTCATGTAATTGACGGACACCGCGATTTTGTTACAGACTGATGATGTGACCGAGCCCACACAGGGGTTCGGACTGTCAGATCCTTGAAGGAGGGCCCGATGTCAACGGTCCAGAATCTCCAGCGCACCCAGACGCCAGCGCAGCGGCGCCGGGTGCTCGTCGTAGTGGCACTCGCCTTCGCGACGATCGTTCTCGACGGCTACGACCTGATGGTCTTCGGCGCGATGGTGCCGGCGCTGCTGGAATACCCGGAGTGGGGGCTCACGCCTACGCGGGTCGGCCTGATCGGGAGCTACACCACATTCGGAATGCTTGTCGGGGCGCTCGGTGTCGGGTTCCTGACCGACATCCTCGGACGACGGCGCATCGTGCTCGCCTGCATCGCCTGGTTCAGCCTGGCGACCGTCGCGACGGCGATGGCTTCGACTCCTGAGGCGTTCGGGCTGTTCCGCTTCCTGGCCGGTATCGGTCTGGGCGGTGTGATGCCTACGGCGATCGCCCTCACCGTCGAGTATGCCCCGCGGGGTCGCCAGCAGCTCTACAACGCGATGATGTTCGTTGGCTACTCGGTCGGTGGCGTCCTGGCTGCTGTCGTTGCGATCGCGCTCCTGGCCGAGATGGGCTTCCGTAGCCTGCTGTGGGTCGGAACTGCGCCTGCGCTCGTTCTCATTCCGCTGGTGTACTTCCTGCTGCCTGAGTCGATGAGCTATCTCGCGCGGCGAGGCCGACTCGAGGAAGCGCAGCAGTTGGCCGAGAAGTATGGCGCAGACATCGAGGTTCCTGATGTGGACTCCACCAAAGGCGGCCGCGCGACCTCCGCGGTCTCGTACCTCCTGTCGAAGGGTCGCCGCGGTCCGCTGATGCTGTTCTGTGTCGCCTCGTTCATGGGCCTGCTGCTGGTCTACGGCCTCAACACCTGGCTGCCCGCGATCATGCGCTCGGCCGGCTACCCCCTGGGGTCCTCGCTGAGCTTCCTGCTCGCCCTCAACCTCGGCGCCATCGTCGGCACCCTGGCTGCGGCCGCCGTGGCGGATCGGATCGGTTCGCGGATCGCGATCAGCCTGGCGTTCCTTGCCGCCGCCATCACGCTGGTGTTCCTGAGCCTGCAGCCGACGGCAGCGCTCATCTACGTGTTCATCGCTTTGGCTGGTCTCGGCTCGATCGGCACCCAGATCCTCGTGAACGGCTATGCGGCGGCGTACTTCCCGGCCTGGGCGCGTGGAAGCGCCGTCGGCATGACCCTCGGTATCGGCCGGATCGGCGCCGTGGTTGCCCCGACCATGGTGGGTCTGATCATGGATTCGAACCTCGGGTTCCAGTGGAACTTCTATGCCTTCGTGATTCCGGCTGTGCTCGGGTTGGTCGCGATCGTGCTGGTGCCCCGACGATCCGAGACCGCGGTCTCCTCGTCCCCGCAGGTGGCCCGGGGGTCGCGGACTGCCTAGACGCGCTACGCCGATATCCACCGCTGGCCGCCAGCGGCGCCCTCATGGTCGGGTGTCGCGGGCGGCCAGCGTTGGATCTGGATTAAGCCGTGATCTCGGCCGTCTCAATGATCTCAGCGATGTTGGTGAGCGCGAAGTTGAGTGCCGCGTGCTGCCAGTCATCGCCGAGGCTCGACGTCGCGTCGGAGGCCAGCACCACCCGGTAGCCGTGGTCGGCCGCGTCTCGGACGGTGTGCTCGACGGCCACAACGAACCAACGCGATGCTCGCCCGGCTCTCCCATGTCGTACGACGACTGGAAGAGCGCGGGCTCGTCGAGCGGTTCCGCTGCCCGGAGGACGCCCGTGCGACCCACGCCAGGCTCACCGACTCCGGCTGGGACTCCGTCGTGGCGTCAGCCCCCGGGCACGTCGCCAATGTTCGCGCCAACGTCCTCGGTGATCTCTCGCCGGACCAGGTCCGTCAGCTGACGAAGATCGGCGACGTGTTTCTGGCTCGCTTGGACCCAGACGGCAAGATGACCTCGTTGTATCGACAGATCGGCTGACGCGGCCGCTCCGATCGCCGATCACATGCGCGCGGCGCCGGCCTTGACCGCCTTCCGGATGCGTGCGTAGGTGCCGCACCGGCACACGTTGCGGATCGTGTCGAGGTCGCTGTCGGTGATCTCGCGCCCGTCGGCGTGCACCTTGTTGACCAGCGCCACGGCCGCCATGATCTGACCTGGCTGGCAGTAGCCACACTGGGCGACGTCCTTTTCGAGCCATGCCTCCTGCATGGGATGCAGATCGCCGGGGACGGTGTCAGCCAGGCCCTCGATGGTGGTGATTTCATCGCTCTCTGCGACCTGGGAGACCGGCACCGCGCACGGATTGAATGCCTTCCCGTTGATGTGTGAGGTGCAGGCCTTGCAGACGTTGATGCCGCAGCCGTACTTCGGTCCCTTGATCCCGAGCACGTCGCGCAGCACCCACAGGAGGCGTACGTCGTCGGCTACGTCGACCGTGATCTTCTCGCCGTTGACGACGAAGGTGTGTTCAGGCACTGCAGTCTCCTCAGTAGACGTAGTCCAGGCCGTTGGTCGGTGACGCCGGGACGGGCGGCACGAACTCCTTGACCTCGAAGCCGATGGGGTTGTCGTGGTTGATCGGGAACCGCTTGGGCACCGTTCCGGTTGCCCGTGCATAGGCGCAGGCGATGGCGGCGCACGACACCGCGACCCCCGCCTCGCCGGCACCGCCGGGCTGCTCGGAGTCGGAGGGCATCACGACGACCTCGAACTCCGGCGGGATGTTCCACTCTCGGGTGTAGAAGTAGTTGTCCCAGCTGGCCTCGAGGAAGTGGCCGTCCTCGAGGTGGCAGCTGCTGGTCAGCGTCATCGCCAGACCGTCGGAGAAGCCACCCATCATCTGCGCCTTCAGGCCGGTGGGGTTCACGACCAGCCCGGCATCGACGACCAGGATCGCCTTCGTGACTCGAGGTCCGGTGACGGCGTCGCGGACCTTCCGGTTCACTGTCTCCGGACGACAATCGATCTCCACGAGGCAGGCAGTGGCGCCCTTGTACTCCTTGTGGATCGCGATGCCCTGGGCGGTGCCGGCCGGCATGGAGCGGCCCCAGTTGCCGAGCTCGGCGACCTTCTTCAGGACCTTGCGCGTGCGGTCGTCCTTGAGGAACTCGAGTCGGAGGTCCAGCGGGTCCTTGCCCATCGCCTTGGCGATCCTGTCCACGACGAGCTCGTTCGCGGTGCGTACGTCTGCTGAGTAGGGGTTCCGCATGGCGCTGGTGTTGAAACGCTGGTCGGTCTCGTTGAGCAGCTGTGTGACGACGCCGAAGTCGTAGGGCAGCTCGGTGCTCAACGTGAAGATCGTCTCGCTGACCCCGAGGTTCCCGAGTCCGGGTGGCAACGACACGGCGGTTGCCGTGAGCATCTCCCCGAATCCGTGCCGCCAGTCCGTGGAGACGCTGGTGTGCCGCTGCTCGAAGGTCAGCACCTGCCCGGCGAGGTGGGTCGCTCGAATCCGCGACGTCGCCATCGGACGCAGGCGTCCTTGGCGTGGCTCGTCGGCCCGGTGCCACATCAGTCGGACCGGCTTGCCGATCGCCTTGGAGGCCTTCGCTGCCTCGATCGCGCCGTCGCCGAACAGTTTGTGACCGAACGACCCGCCGCTTTCGACGACGTTGAGCTTGACCTTGGCCTGCGGGAGACCGACGGCCTCGGCGATCCTGCCCTGGGTGACGATCGGAATCTTCAGCCCGGCCCAGATCTCCGCACGATCGCTGCGTACGTCCGCCACTGCGCAGTTCGGCTCGAGCGCTGCGCTGCTGCGGAACATGAACTCGAAGTCCATGTCGATCGTCTTGGCCAGCAGCGGGATCTTCGGCACAGCCAGTGGGATCTCCGCCTTGCGCAGGTTCGCGAGTACGGAGGCGTCGTCCTCGCCGTCCACGCTGCCCGCGTTCCAGTCGGCCTCGAGTGCGCGGATGCCGTCGATGCACTGGCCGAACGTCCGCGCCCGGACAGCGATCCCGGTGTCGATCATTACGACGTCGGTGACGCCGGGCATCGCTTCCACCTCGGCCTTGTTGCGGATGGCCTTCGGGGTGCCGTTCAGCGTGGGTGCACGACAGATCATCGTCGGCAGCGCCCCGGGGACGTCGTAGTCCATGGCGAACTTCTTTCGCCCAGTGACGATGTCCATGGCGTCCACCCGCTTGGTCGGAGTGCCGATGACCTTGAACTCGGAGGACGCCTTGAGCTTCACATCGGCATCGACCTCGACGGTCGTGCTGGACGCCGCCTTGACCGACAGCTCCCCGTACGTCCGCGACGAGCCGTCCGGCGCCTCGATGACGCCATTCTTCGAGCGAAGCAGCGTGACCACCGAGCCGAGCTCGATCGCGGCCGCCTCCAGCAGGGCGCCCTTCGCGATGGCCGCGGCTACCCGTACCGGCGTCATCGTCGACACGGTCGTATTCGAGCCACCCGTCAGCTGGTTCCAGATGAGCTCGGGGCGCGCCGGCGCGAGCGAGACGTGGACGTGTCCGACCGGTAGGTCGAGCTCCTCGGCCAGGAGCATCGCGGTCGAGGTGGTGATGCCCTGGCCCACCTCGGCGCGCGGGATCTCGAAGTAGGCATGCCCGTCCTCGCGGATCTCGACGGTGACCAGCTGCGACGTCGGCCTGGCCGCATCCGTCAGGAGGTCGTTGAGGTCATAGGCCTCTGGAATCTGCGGCGGTGACGGGACGGCTGCGTGCGCAGGTGCGTCGAGGTTCAGGTCAACGGCCACCGCGAGCGTCGTGCCGGCGATCAGATATCCGATGAATCCTCGGCGAGTGGTGCCGCGCCTAGCAGACGGATGGGTTGAGCGCAGTGGTTCGGAGGCCACGGGGGAGTCCTTTCGGTGTTCGGCTTGGGTCCGGGGCGTCCCCGGTTCCTCCCCTTGACTCGAGCCATCCGCCTCCCAACGAAGTGACCTGCGTCACCCATTTCATATAACAGATTCGCGTGGTCCGGCAACTTTTTGGCACATATTTTGCGGCGCAGCTGCCTCCGGTCCACGGTCTGCGGAAAGGTTGCGGTTCGTGTCAGAGGAGCCGTTCGTTCGTGAGCCAGTCCTTGGCGATGACCGCTGCGTGCAGTTCCTCCTCGACACTGCGAGCGTTGAGATCGACCAGGTCGTCGGCAGACATCGCGGCGCTGACCCTGTCGATGATGGCTGCTGCTTCGCCGGTGACGTCGTTGCTGGCGAGCGGGACGACGTGTGATGCGAGGAAGAGCCCCTTGGGGTCCTCCAGCGTGACCAGATCGTTCTCCTTGATCGACGGGTCCGCGGTGTAGATGATGGCGAGCTGGATCTCGTCGTCCTCGAGGGCCTTGACGGTGAGTGGACCGCCTCCGTCCTCGATCGGAGTGAAGCCGACATCGACGCCATAGGCCGACTTCAGCCCCTTCGGGCCGTTGGGCCGACTCTCGCCTTCGGAGTTGCCGCCGAGCGTGAGAGGGTCGGTGACCTTGGCCAGGTCGTCGATCGTGTTCAGATCCCATGCGTCCGCGAACTTGCGGGCCACGACATAGGCGTCCTGATCGGTCGCGCCGGACTGCTCCAGGGCCCGCAGCCCCTCGGGAGTGGCCTGCTCGAGCGCGGCGTAGACGTCGTCGGAGAGGCGGGCATCGGTCTCCGGCTGCCAATACTGCAGCAGCGGACCGGTGTATTCCGGGAAGAGGTCGATGCTCCCGGACTCGATCTCCGGGACGTACGCCTCCCGCTGGCCGATGCGGAACTGCCGGTCGACCTCGTAGCCGCCCTCCTCGAGGGCCTGGGCGTACGCCTCGGCGATGATCTCGTTGGAGTAGTAGTCCTGGGATCCGATCACGATGGTCTCGTCGGATCCGCTGCCGGAGTCGAGCGGGTCGCTGCCGCCGCAGGCGGTGAGGGTCAAGAGGGCGGCTGCCGAAGTGGCCGCGAGCAGGTGCTTGTTCATGCGATTCCTTTCAGGGTTGGTGCGCCGGGCCGAGCACGGCGCGTCACTCGCCGCTGCACGGTGGCGAGGGCGAGATCGAGGATCAGAGCGACGGCGCCGACGAGGAGGGCCCCGGCGAGCATCTCGGGATAGTCGCGGGCCTTGAGCCCGGCGTAGAGGTAGCGGCCCAGGCCGGCATCGGCGACGTACGCTGCGAGGGTTGTGGTCGAGACGACCTGGAGGGTCGCGGAGCGAAGTCCGCCGACCAGGACGGGTGCGGCCAGGGGCAGCTCGACGCGCGTGACTATCTGCGTCTCGCTCATCCCGATGGCTCGTGCCGAGTCAACGATGGCCCGGTCGACCGCCTCGACGCCCGCATAGGTGCCGGCGAGCAGGGACGGGAACGCGAGTGCGATGAGTGCGATCACGGGTGCGACCAGACCGATGCCGATCGCGAGGCCGAGCAGCGTGAGCAGACCAAGGGTGGGGACGGCCCGTACGGAGCCGGCCAGGCCGACGACGACCACGCGGCCCCGTCGGGTGTGGCCGATGAGGACGCCCAGCGGAACAGCCGCCACGGCCGTGAGGGCGACGACGAGAAGAGTGATACCGAGGTGCTCGAGCAACCTCCAGCCGATTCCGGTCTCGCCGGCCCAGTGGGCATCGTCGAGGATCCAGGCGATGGCGTCGATGAACAGGTTCATGCCGCGGCTCCCGTCGGTGCCGCGTGACTCCACGGCGTCAGCACCCAACCGAGAAGAACCAGCAGCTGATCGAGGACGAGTGCCAACGCCACGACGACCACCAGGCCGGTGACCACCTCGCCGGCGATGCCCCGCTGGAACCCGTCGGTGAAGAGCGTGCCGAGGCTCGGGATGCCCGCAAGGGCGCCGATCGTGACCAGGCCGATGGTGCTGGCGGTGACGACGCGGACCCCGGCCAGGAGCACTGGAGATGCCAGAGGCAGGTCCACGCGCCAGAGCAGGCTCCGATCCGTGTGGCCGACCGCGACTGCTGCGTCCCGGACACCTCGGTCGACCGACTCGAAGGCATCGACCGCGGTCCGTACCAGCATGGCGATGCCGTAGAGGGTCAGGGCGATGACCAGGGTGGCCGGTGAGCGCAGCGGGATGGCGACGACAGCAGGAATGATGATCAACAGGGGCAGCGACGGCACGGCGTAGAGCAGGCTCGCGGCGGTGAGCACCGGTTGCCCCAGTCGCGGGCGGGTGTGTGCCAGCCGGCCCAGCGGCACCGCAACGAAGACGCTCAGCAACACAGCCGGGACCGTGACGTAGAGGTGCTGGGTGGTGAGGTCGACGACCTGCGGCCAGTTGTTGCTCAACCAGGTCATGACAGCACTCCGAGCGGCTTGCCGCGCTCGTCGACGACGAGACTCCGGCCGCCGATCTCCTTGGTTCGCAGCCGACGATCGGCCTGATCGGCGCCGACGAACTCACGTACGAAGTTGTCAGCCGGGTCAGCCAGGATCTGCTCGGGGGAGCCGGTCTGTGCGGTGATGCCGCCGGCCCGGAGTACGACCACCTCGTCGGCGAGGCGGAAGGCCTCGTCGATGTCGTGGGTGACTAGCACGATGGTCTTGCCGAGGTCGGCCTGCAGGCGGATCAGCTCGTCCTGGAGCTCGCGCCGAACGATCGGGTCGACGGCGCCGAACGGCTCGTCCATCAGCATGATGTTGGGCTCGGTCGCCAGCGCACGGGCCACCGCGACACGCTGCTGTTGCCCGCCGGACAGCTGAGCCGGGTAGCGCCTCCCGAGTGCGGGGTCGAGCCCGACGCGCTCCAGCAGTGCCAGCGAAACCGTTCGAGCCACGCCCTTCCTGGTCCCGTTGAGGACCGGCACCGTCGCGACGTTGTCGATCACCGTGCGGTGTGGTAGCAGGCCGCCGGCCTGAGGGACATAGCCGATGGAGCGGCGCAGGGCGACACCGTCGAGGCTGCGTACGTCCTCGTCATCGATCAGCACCGATCCTGACGTCGGCTCGATCATCCGGTTGACCATCCGCAGCAACGTGGTTTTGCCGGAGCCGGACGAGCCCACGAGGGCGACGGTGCGGTGGGACGGCACGACCAGCGAGAAGTCAGCCACGGCCACGGTGCCGTCGGTGTACGTCTTGCCGACCGAACAAAACTCGATCATGCGCCACTCCTGAAGTCGGGAATGTTGGGACAATACATCGAATCGAGGTATTATTCCGCGGTGTGAGCATCGTCGACGTCATGGTCCTCGGCTTCTTGGCCGAAGGACCCCAGCACGGCTACGAGCTGCGTCGGAAGATCGA
Organism: Nocardioides sp. NPDC006273; assembly: GCF_040613495.1. Classification (NCBI taxonomy): domain Bacteria; kingdom Bacillati; phylum Actinomycetota; class Actinomycetes; order Propionibacteriales; family Nocardioidaceae; genus Nocardioides; species Nocardioides sp. NPDC006273. Next base: position 104,332 of record NZ_JBEXSD010000001.1, read on the forward strand.
GCAGCTGTACGGCCACACCCGCCGCATCAGCGACGGCACGCTCTATCCCGCGGCCGACCGACTCGAACGCAACGGCTATGTGGTCAAGGAGTCCAAGCCGGGGCGTGGTCGGGCCGGCCGACACACGCTCACCCTCACCGATGCAGGGCGGACGCATCTGCTCGACGCGATCCGCACCGCCGACGGCCACGACATCACCGACGCGAGCCGGTTCTACGTCATCCTCACCTTCCTGTCGCTGCTACCGGACCGTGCCGATCGGCACGCGGTCCTGCGTCGGCGACTGTCGTTCCTGGAGACGCCGGCGAGCTTCTTCTACGACGGCGAGCGCCCGGTTCGGGCCGAAGAGGTCGCCGACCCCTACCGTCGCGGGCTCCTGCTGACCGCGCGTGCCACCAGTGCCGCCGAGCGGGCCTGGATCAGAGAGGAGATCGACTCGTGAACTCGAGAGAGACCATGCGAGCTGTTGTGCTGGAGGCGCCCGGGCCGGTGGAGGCCCTGCAGGTCCGGGACCTGCCCCTTCCGGAGCCCGAACCGGGCTGGGTGCGGATCCGGGTCAAGGCGTTCGGGCTCAACCGCTCAGAGCTGCACACCCGACTGGGCTTGGCCGGGGACTCGGTGAGGTACCCGCGTGTGCTGGGCATCGAAGCCACCGGCGTCGTGGATCTTGCGCCGGGCGGTGAGTTCGAGCCGGGGCAGCAGGTGATGACGATGATGGGTGGCATGGGACGTACGTTCGACGGTGGCTACGCCGAGTACACCTGTGTCCCCGCGGGACAGGTCATCCCGTTCCGCTCCGACCTCGACTGGGCGACCTTGGGCGCGGTGCCGGAGATGCTGCAGACGGCGTACGGGTCGCTCACTGTCGGGGTCGACATGAAACCCGGTCAGAGCCTTCTGGTTCGAGGAGGAACCTCGTCGGTCGGGATGGCTGCCGCGGTGCTCGCCAAACGGCATGGTCTTCGCGTTCTCGCCACGACCCGGAGTGCGGCCAAGGCCGAGGCGCTCGAGGCGATCGGGGTCGATGACGTGCTGGTCGACGACGGCGACGTCGCGGGCCAGGTGCGGCGCCTGCTTCCGGGGGGTGTCGATGGCGCGATCGAGCTGATCGGTACGCCGACGCTCCGCGACACGCTACGGTCCACCCGCGTCCATGGCACGGTCTGTTTCACCGGGATGCTCTCGAACGTGTGGACCGTCGAGGAGTTCTACCCGATCGACTATCTCCCCACAGGTGTTCGGCTCACCGCGTACGCCGGTGAGGCCGACGATCTGCCGGCGGACGTTCTCCAGGGATTCCTCGACGATGTGGCCGCCGGTCGTGCAGTGGTGCCGATCGACACGACGTACGACCTCGACAGGATCCGCGAGGCTCACCAGCGGATGGAGGACGGAACGACCAGCGGGAAGCTCGTCGTGGTCGTCTGAAAGAGCGTCGAGTTCGGCGGCGCGCGTGATCGCCGCGTTGCCGGGGAAAGTCATCCGTAGAGGACTCGTGCGAAGTTGCCGGCGTGCGATCGTGATGAGTGAGGTTCGCCCTTCATGCCGCAGAGGACCGAAGACTTCCCGAATCTGATGGGTGAGACGTCCGTCGGTGGTGTCGATGCGTGGGCGGGGCAGCGCACGGGTAGAGGCGAGTGGTGAATCCTTGTACGATCGCGCCGCTGACCCGGCTCGACTCGGACGAATCGCCGGTCACCCGCGCTGCGGCGAGCAGCGTCGCGGGCTCACTGGGCGGTCGCCACGGCGAAGCCGGCGATCCATTCGGGAATGGCCCGGTAGAAGCGCGACCCCATCGTGTACGAGCCCGAGGCAGCAAGCGAGGCGAAGGCGGCGATCCAAGTGCGCACCTCGTGGCTCGATCCACCTCCTTGCTCGCCCATCCACTGTGGGGTCCAGGTGTCGAGCTCCTCCAGCGAACCCTTCTCGAGCAGGTCGAGCAGCAGGTTGTCCCACTCGGGATTGATCGGGATCATCGAGCTCACGCCAGAGGCGTAGTCGCGGCTGGCCTGGACGACCCGTTCCTCGCCCTTCGTGCGCTGCTCGGGCGTGGGTGGCTTGCCCGCGATGAGCGCCTCGGCCACCCGCGAGGGAGCGCCGTCCAACACCGGGACTGGAGGGTCGTGGGAGAGGCCGCCTGAGCCGAGGAAGAGCACGCGACGATCCAGGTCCGCGGCGGCCTCGCCGATCGCGGTTCCCAGAGCCCGGATGCGAGAGATGGGGCCGAGCGGGGTGGCGACGCCGTTGACGAAGACCGGTACGACCGGGACGGCGGTGATGCCGCCGAAGAGCACCTCCAGCGGCTGCACGCAGCCGTGGTCGACCGTCGTACGCGCCGAGACCGTCAGGTCGACTCCCCGGCCGAGCACTCCCTGGGCGAGGGCCTTGGCCGCCTCGGTGTCGACCGATAGGGGACCCGCCTGCGATCCGAAGTCGCCGACGGAATGGGCCTCGGTGGCCAGGCAGAACGGGGGCATCTCCCTGTAGAAGAACCCGTTGTAGTGGTCAGGGTGGTAGAGCACGACGAGCTCGGGATCGAAGTCGCGGACGAACCTCCGCGCTTCGTCGAGCGCGGCGTCGACCTCGTCGACCACCTCCCGCGCGGGGTCGTTCTTGCCGATCAGCGGGGAGTGGGACAGGCCCACAGCAGCGGCGGTCACGGGGTCTCCTTCGGGTGGATCACGATCTTGCCGACGAGGTTCCCATCGGCCATGAGCTGGAATCCCTTGTGGATCTCGTCGAGGGGAAGGGCGCGGTCGACGACGGGTCGTACGCCGGTGGCCTCGACCATGCGGAGCAGTTCCTGGAACTCGACGAGAGTGCAGCCCGTCGAGCCCAAGATGCGCTGCTGGAGGTAGAAGACGCGGCCCAGGTCTGCCGGCGGGTTCATCCCGGAGGTGGCGCCCGCGACGACCACGGTGCCACCTGGGCGCAGGGCCTTCAGCGAGTGCGACCAGGTGGCTTCGCCGACGGTCTCGATGACGACGTCGGCCTTCTCCGGGAGCCGGCCACCGGACTCGATGCCGCGCGCTCCCCACGACTCCGCCTGGGTGAGCTTGTCAGCCGAGCGCGAGGTCGCGTAGACCACTGCGCCCATCGCCAGGGCCAGCTTGATCGCCGCCGAGGCGACCCCGCCCCCGGCCCCCTGCACCATCACCCGGTCGCCGGCACGTACGCCTGCCTGGGTGGTGAGCATCCGGTAGGCCGTGCCCCAGGCGACGGGCAGGCAGGCGGCGTCGTCGAGGCTCAGCGAGTCGGGGAGCGGGAGCAGGTTGCGGGTGGGCACCTGGAGCCATTCGGCGAAGGCACCGTCGTGCTTCTCCGACAGCAGGGCGCGCTGCGGGTCGTGAGTCTCGTCGCCGCGTCCGCGGTCGGGCGTGGCGATCACCGGGTAGACGACGACAGGGGTGCCGTCCTCGTCGTGCCCGGCGGCGTCGCAGCCGAGGACCCGCGGAAGGTCCTCGGGTGCGTGCCCGACGCCGCGCAGCGTCCACAGGTCGTGCATGTTCAGCGACGAGGCGGCCACGCGTACGAGCGACCAGCCGGGGCGCGGTTCCGGTTTCGGGACATCTTGGAGGACCAGTCCGGATAGGGGGTCGGTCGGACTCTGTGCGACGGCTACGGCTGCGTGCATGCTCCTACCGTGCGACCGAGGGGATGAGTCGAGCAGGCCACGTGCCGGGCAACGGAACGCGGCGTTCCATGGTTGAGGTCAACCTCGTCGGCGCATTCAACACGCTGCGGCTCGCGGCCGAGGCATGGTCGGCAACGAGCCCGACGAGGACGGCGGACGCGGCGTCGTGGTGCTCACCTCGAGCGTGGGCGCCTACGAGGGCCAGATGGGCCAGGTCGCGTACGCGGTGTCCAAGGCGGCATCGTCTCGATGGTGGCTGCCCGCGGCCCGCGCCCTGGCCCGCAGCGGCGTACGCGTCGCCGGGGTCGCTCCAGGGGTCTTCGACACCCCGTTCATGGACGTCCTCAGCGACGAGGCGAAGGCGGCGCTCGGCGCGTCGGTCCCGCACCCGTCCCGCTTCGGGAAGCCCTCGGAGTACGCCGCTCTCGTCCGTCACGTGGCCGAGAACCCGATGCTCAACGGCGAGACGATCCGCCTCGACGGTGCGCTGCGGTTGGGGATGAAGTGAGCGGCGGAAGGCCCGGAGATCATGTGCCGGGCGTCGGAACGGTGCCAGCGGCGGCGGGTCTCCCTCGTGTTCGGTAGCCCCATGACTTCCACCATCGAGCCCGAGACCGGTGCGGGCGCCTGCCAGGGCGCCGCGTGCGGCGACGCACCGCAGCGAAGGGCGACGGCAGCGCCGGCGGGTGCGCTGCGCCGGCCCGCCGAGCTGAGCCGCAACATCGACGTCTCCGGTCTCGTCGACCGTGAGGGCGGACTCCTGGACCGTGCGGTATTCACCGACGAGGAGCTCTACCGTCAGGAGCTGCGCCGGGTCTTCGCGCCGAGCTGGCTTTTCCTCGCGCACGCCGACCAGTTCCACAAGCCGGGCGACTTCTTCACCACGTACATGGGTGAGGACCCGGTCATCGTGACGATGGATAAGAACCGCGAGGTCAAGGCGTTCCTCAACTCCTGCCGTCACCGCGGTGCCCGGGTGTGCCGCGCCGATTTCGGAAAGACCCGGAACTTCACCTGCACCTATCACGGCTGGTCCTACGACCTGGAGGGCAAGCTCGTCAGCGTCCCCAACCAGGGCGGCTATCCGGACTCGTTCCGCCGCGAGGACTGGGGTCTGGTCGAGGTGCCGCACGTCGAGTCGTACCACGGCCTGATCTTCGGCACCTGGAACCCTGACCCCGTCCCGCTGCGCGATTCGCTCGGCGAGATGGCCTGGTACATGGACGCCATGCTCGACCACGACGAGGACGGGACGGTCGTCGTCGGCGGTATCCACAAGTGGGTGCTCGAGGGCAACTGGAAGCTGGCGGCCGAGCAATTCGTCACCGACTGGTACCACGTCAACATGAGCCACGCTTCGGCGCTGATGGTGCTCAGCCCCACCGGCAAGGGCCCCAAGGACGAGGTCGTGCACCGCACCGGCCGGCAGTACGTCGACCCGAACGGCCATGGCGCCGGCTTCCCGGTGCACCCGAAGAACCGGTTCGACGCCAGGACCGTCCACGAGTGGACCGACTACGCCGTGCTGCGGGAGCGGCTCGGTGACGCCCGTGTCGAGGGACCGCTGACCAACGGGCATGCCACGGTGTTCCCCAACTTCTCCTACCTCCCGGTCAACGGCTCGATCCGGGTCTGGCACCCCAAGGGTCCCGACCGGATGGAGGTCTGGGCTTGGATGGTCGTGGACAAGTCCATGCCCGAGGAGGTCCGCGAGGCGCAGCGGCTCTACAACCTGCGTACGTTCGGCCCCAGCGGCATCTTCGAGCAGGACGACGGCGAGAACTGGTCGGAGTGCCAGGCGATCGCCCACGGCTTCATCACCAACGGGGTCCCGCTGAACTACCAGATGGGCATCGGCTCCGAGCGCGAGGACGGGGTCCACCCCGGGGCCACCAGCGAGCTCTACAGCGACGCCGCCGGCCGGTCCTTCTACGCCCGCTGGCGCGACCTGATGAACACCCCCGCCTGGCACGAGGAGGCCCGCGCATGACCATCACCGGCATCAAGGTTGCCGAGCTGGACGACATCCCTGAGGGCGAGGGCATCGCCGTGAGCAAGGAGGTCACCGGCACCGACGACGACATCGCGCTGCTGCGCGACGAGGACGGCGGCGTGTACGCCCTCAACGACACCTGCACCCACGAGGTCGCCTCGCTGGCCGAGGGCTGGGTCGAGGACGGCCGGGTCGAGTGCCCGCTGCACTCCTCGAAGTTCTGCCTGAAGACCGGCGCCGTCGAGGGCATGCCCGCGACCAAGGGGACCGTCGCCCACCGGGTCGAGGTCCGTGGCGGGGAGCTGTGGCTGTTCCCGAACGAGGCCCCGTGATGACGCAGGTGGTCATCGTCGGCGGCGGCATCGGCGGGGTCTCCTGCGCCGCGGCGCTCCGCACCCACGGGTACGCCGGGGAGCTGGTGCTGATCGAGAGCTCGGAGCTTCCCTACGACCGTCCGCCGCTGTCGAAGGACTACCTGGCCGGGCAGCGCGACCTCAAAGAGATCGCGCTCCATCCCGCCGAGTGGTATGCCGAGCAGCGGATCGAGCTGCTGGCCCCGGCCGAGGTCGCGGGCCTGACCCCGGCCGAGGACGAGGTCGGCGTCGTCCTCGTCGACGGTCGTCGGCTCGAGGCCGACCGAGTCGTGCTGGCGACCGGCGGCCGGGCAGCGGTGCCGCCGGTCCCGGGTCTCCACGACGCCCGCGAGGCGGGCCGGGCGCACGTGTTGCGCGCGGCCGCGGACGCCGACCGGCTCCGGGCCACGCTCGTCCCCGGCGCCCGCCTGTTGGTCGTGGGCGGCGGCCTTATCGGTGCCGAGACCGCCTCCACCGCCCGCGAGCTCGGCTGCGAGGTCGTGCTGGTCGACCCGCTGGACCCGCCGATCGCCGCGGCGGTGGGGCAGCAGGTCGCCCGCTGGCTGCACGACCAGCACGCGGCGTACGGGATCGAGACGGTGACCACGACGCTCGAGTCGGTCCAGGTGACCGGCGGCGGCGTAGCCGCCCAGCTGCACGGCGAGCCGGACTCGCGTACGTTCGACGCGGTGCTCGTCGGGGTCGGCATGGTGCCCGAGACCGGGCTCGCCGAGGCGGCCGGCCTCGAGGTCGACCGCGGCGTCCTCGTCGACGAGGACCAGGTCACCAGCCACCCGCGGGTGCTCGCGATCGGCGACTCCGCCCGGCTGCGCGACCACCCCCGCACCGAGCACTGGGAGGCCGCGCAGCGCGACGGCGAGCGGGCCGCCGCCACGATCCTCGGCGGGGCCCGCCCGGCCGGGGCCGCCTCCTGGTTCTGGACCGACCGCCACCACCGCCACGTCGAGGGCGTCGGCACCATGCGCGAGCCCGACGCTGAGCACGCCGTCGTCCTGCGCGGGGAGCCGGGGGAGAGCCCCTTCTCCGCGTTCACGCTCCATGCGGGTCGGGTGATCGGGGCGGTCGCGGTCGACGACTCCCAGGCCGTACGCGCCGCGCGTCGGCTGATCGACCGCGGGATCGCCGTCGACCCCGAGCTTCTCGCCGACCCCGCGACCAACCTCCGCAAGCTGCTGCGCGGCTGAACCACCGGGCCCACTGGCCCGCAGACCCACGTGCCGAGCGGCGGAACAGGCCGAGTCGGCGCCGCCTCCGAAGGGATCGAATGTGACCGTGACCACTGCATCCACCATGAGCGGGGCTGCTGCCGCACCAGCGGCCGGAGCGCTGGCAGACCTGCAGACCCACTTCGAGGTCGAGCAGCTCTACTTCCGCGAGGCCGAGCTCCTCGACGAGGGCCGCTACGCCGACTGGCTGGAGCTGCTCGCCGACGACCTCGACTACTGGATGCCGACCCGCACCAACCGCCTCCGTCGCCAGCAGGCGCTCTCCGTCGCCCAGCGCGGCGAGGCAGCGTTCTACGACGAGAGCAAGGAGTCCCTGGCCTGGCGGATCCGGCGCTTCGACTCCGGGATGGCCTGGGCTGAGGACCCGCCCTCGCGCACCCGCCACCTGGTCACCAACGTGACCGCCCACCACGTCGACCCGGTGGAGCACGAGGGATTCACCACCGTCGACCTCGTCGTACGCTCCGCCTTCCTCGTCTACCGCAACCGGCTCGAGCGCGAGGAGAACGTCTTCGCCGGCGGCCGCACCGACGTGCTCCGGCGTACGCCGCAGGGGCTGCTCGTCGCTCGCCGGACGATCTTGCTCGACCAGAACGTCCTCATGTCCAAGAACATCTCCACCTTCTTCTGAGAGGACCCCACGTGACCGCCACCGAGCTCGAGCTCACCCGCCACACCGTGTCGACCAGCCGCGGCGAGATCGCCGTCGCCGAGGCCGGCACCGGGCCGGCACTCGTGATGCTGCACGGCGGTGGTCCCGGCGCGTCCGGGATCGCCAACTACCACCAGAACCTCGCCGCGCTGGCCAAGCACTTCCGGGTCGTGCTGCCGGACCAGCCCGGCTTCGGTGACTCCTACCGGCCGAGCCAGGACGAGCTCGACGCCGACTCGATCACCCAGATCGCGGTCGAGGCGCTCGTCGGGGCCCTCGACCACCTGGGCATCAGCACGTTCCACCTCCTCGGCAACTCGCTCGGTGGCGCTGCCGCGATCGCGCTGGCCCAGCAGCACCCCGACCGGGTCGAGAAGCTCATCCTGATGGCACCCGGGGGTGGCTGGCTGCCGTTCGGCCCGACTCCGACCGAGGGCCAGAAGGAGATGTGGAAGTACTACAACGGCGAGGGCCCGACGCTGAAGAAGATGAAGTCCTTCATCGGCGTGATGACCGCTCAGCCGAAGAAGTGGGCCGAGACGGCGCAAGCGCGCTACGAGGCCTCGCTCGACGAGAGCCACATCGATTTCTACCACCGGCTCAACGACCACTTCGCCAAGCGCCGCGGCATGGACCCGCTCTGGCGCGACCTGCACAAGGTCAAGTCGCCAACGCTGCTGCTGTGGGGTCGCGACGACCGCACGATCACGCTCGAGGGCGCCCAGATCATGCTCAAGTACATCCGTGACGTGCAGCTGCACGTCTTCGGCAGCTGCGGCCACTGGGTGCAGGTGGAGCGCCAGGCGGAGTTCGAACGCCTCGTCACCGACTTCGTCGGCGGTGGACAGTGATGGGCTGGCTGGAGGGCTACGTCGCCCTGATCACCGGCGGCGGCTCCGGCATCGGCGCCGCGGTCGCGCACCGCTTCGTCGCCGAGGGTGCCAGCGTCGCCGTGCTCGGACGCGAGCAGGACCGCCTCGACGCCGTGGTGAAGAGCTCGGCCAACCCCGGTCGTATGCACGCGGTCGTCGGCGACGTACGCAGCATAGAGGATGTGGCGGCCGCGGTCGCCGGCACCGTCGAGCGGTTCGGGAAGCTCGACACGCTGGTGCCCAACGCCGGGATGTGGGACTTCCAGCGGCAGATCACCCGGCTCACCGCCGAGCAACTCTCGGAGAGCTTCGACGAGCTGTTCGCGGTCAACGTCAAGGGCTATCTGCTCGCCGCGCACGCCGCCTGGCCCGAGCTCGTCAAGACCCGCGGCAGCATCGTGATGACCCTGTCGAACGCGTCGTTCTACGTCAACGGCGGCGGCCCCGTCTACACCGCGAGCAAGCACGCGTGCCTCGGCCTGATGCGTGAGCTCGCTTGGGAGCTGGCCCCCAAGGTTCGTGTCAACGGCGTCGCCTGCGGCGGCATGAGCACCGACCTGCGCGGCCCGGCTTCTCTCGACCTTGCCGACCGTTCTATCTCGGCCTCGTTCGCCAAGCAGCTGCCCGACGGCCCTCCGCCGCCGATCCCGCTGCACGACTCCAGCACCGACCCCCACGATTTCACCGGTCCGTACGTGCTGCTCGCCTCGCGCGAGCAGTCCGGGCCGATCACCGGCCATGCCATCTCCGTCGACGGCGGAATGGGCGTACGCGGCTTCCGCAGCGACGCCGGTGGCGACCACCTCTAAGGAGCACCGATGAGCAACCAGATCTCGATGCCCGTGTCGGCCGAGCAGGTCGACACCCCGGCAGGTCCTGTCACCGGCCACCCGGCCAACTCGGGTCACCGGGTCGACATCAACCCGGCGACTGCTGTGGCCCGCCATGCCCGGTTCCGTCCGGACGCGACGGCGGTGATCTACGAGGGCGGCGATCTGACGTTCGGCCAACTCGACGACCGTGCCGCGCGGCTCGCGGCGGCGCTGGCCGCGGGCGGGCTCGGCACCGGCGACCGGGTGGCCTACCTCGGCCTCAACAGCCCTGCGTTCCTGGTGACGATGCTGGCCGCCTTCCGGCTGGGCGCGATCTTCGTGCCGGTCAACTTCCGCCTCGCTGGGCCTGAGCTGTCCTCGGTCGTCGCGCGTAGCGGTGCCACCGTGCTGGTCGCCGAGCAGGGGCACCGGGCCGCAGTCGACGCGCTCGGCGACACCGCCGTCGCCCGGCGCCTGCTCGTCGATGACGACCCGGCCTGCCCGGCGGACACGCTCGATGCGGCCTGGGAGTCCTGGTCGGCTCTGCTCAGCGACTCCTCACAGCCGCCGTCGGTCGCCGTGGCGGACTTCGACAACCCTGCCATCTTGATGTTCACCTCCGGCACGACCGGCCTGCCGAAGGGAGTCGTGCTCACCTACGGCAACGCCTGGTGGAACTCGATCAACGTCGAGCTCATGGTCGACAGCCGCGTCGGTGACACCACGCACGCCGCGGCGCCGATCTTCCACATCGGCGCCCTGAACTCCTTCGCGCTCCGTTCCCTGGTCCGTGGCAACCGGCTCGTGCTGCGTCGCGCCTTCGACCCGGAGCAGACCCTCGACGACTACGTCCGCTACCGCGTCGCCTCTACCTTCGCGGTCCCGGCGATGTTCCAGGCGCTGAAGCGGGTGCCCGTCTTCGCCGAGGCCGACCTATCCGCGCTGCGCTCGATCGTGGTCGCCGGTGCGCCCGTGCCGCCCTCGATGATCCGGGAGTACGCCGAGCGTGGCATCCACCTGCAGCAGGCCTGGGGCCTCACCGAGACCGCTCCGTTCGCCACCCACCTGCCCGTGGAGTTCACGCTCACCAAGACCGGGTCGGCCGGCGTCCCGATGCCCTACACCGAGGTCGCCGTCGTGGACATGCAGACCGGCAAGCCGCTCGCCGCCGGCCAGCCCGGCGAGCTCGTCGTACGCGGGCCCAACGTGACACCCGGCTACTGGGAGAACCCTGACGCGACCGCGGCCGCGTTCGATGAGGAGGGCTGGTTCCACTCCGGTGACGTCGGCTACCTCGACGAGGACGGCTTCCTCTACATCGTCGACCGGCTCAAGGACATGATCATCAGCGGCGGCGAGAACGTATATCCCGCCGAGGTCGAGCGTGCACTCGCCGACCTGCCCGGAGCCGTGGACGTCGCGGTCGTCGGTGCACCGGACGAGAAATGGGGCGAGGCGGTGGTCGCCGTCGTCGCGGTGGCGCCCGGGGTGGAGCTTACCCTCGAGCAGGTACGCGAGCATGCGGGCGCACGGCTTGCCCGCTACAAGCTGCCCAGCAGGCTGCAGGTCGCCGAGGCGGTGCCGCGCAACGCCTCTGGCAAGCTCGACAAGGGGCGTATCCGCACGATGGTGTGGGAGGGCTGATGGTCACCCCGCCGCCGCCCGTCGACCTCACAGGCTGGGGCCAGGTCGACCACTCGGCGAGGCGGGCCACCAACCGGACGACGTTGCGTGGGGCGTCCGGTGCCGCCGTCGACGTGGAGCTGGTGCGCTGCGCCGCGGGGCGGCTGCGGGAGGCGTACCCGGTCAGCGAGCATGACGTGGAGGTGCGTGTGGGGGCGGCCAGCGCAGGGGGAGTGGAGCCGGCCGCACTGACGGCACTGCTCGGCGACCTGGTGCAGGCGGTGCTGGCGAGCGACCCCGAGTGCCGTCGGGTGGTCCTCGCGATCCCCGAGGGCGACCTCGAGGTGCTCGCCGCGGCCGAGGACGCCGGGTTCCGGTACGTGGTGGACGTCGACCTCCCCGACGAGGCGGTCAGCCTGGCCGTCGCCGAGCCGGCCTGGGTCACCGCGATCGACATGGACCTCGACCATGTCCCGACCTGACCGGGCGGCGAGCCAACGGCTCAGGCGATCGCTCGCTGCCGGCGCACGGTCGAGCCGACCCCGGACCGCTGCAGGGCCTGCGAGGCGGCACGGGCGACCCGGCGCAGCGGCGCGGCCTGGGCCCGAGGGTCGAAGGTGGCCACCGGGCCGCTGACCGAGAGCGCCGCGAGCGGGCGGCCATCGGAGCCGAAGACGGCGACGGCGACGCAGTTGAGGCCGGGGGCGGCCTCCTGGTCGTCGAAGGCGATGCCCTCCTGCCTGATCCGCACCAGCTGCGCGGCCAGCACGGTGGCATCGGAGAGCGTACGAGATGTGAGGGCTCGCAGCGGAGCCGCTGTGACGGTGTCGAACGCGCTCGGGCTGTAGGCGAGGAGCACCTTGCCCACTGCGGTGCAGTGGGCCGGCACGCGGCCGCCGACCCGCGACGGGCTGGGCACACGTCGATGACCGAACAGCTTGGCGAGATAGACGACGTCGGTCCCGTGCAGCGAGGCGAGATGGACGGTCTCGTGGGTCATCTCGTAGAGATCAGCCAGGAACGGGGTCAGCACCTCGCGCAACGCCTCGTGCTCGGCGGAGTAGACCTTGGTCCCGAGATCGTGGAGGCGGGAGCCCAGACGATACGACCTGTCCACCTTCTCGACGACGCCGTTGCGTTCGAGCATGCCGAGGACCCGGAACGCGGTGGACTTGCTCAGGGCCGCACGGCGGGCCAGCTCGCTGACCCCGAGGCCCGTGCTTGCTTGATCACCGAAGGAAAGAAGCAGGCTTACGGCCTTGTCGATGGCGGCTCGATCGTCGCGAGTGGGGGTGATCGTGGTCATCGGTGCCTCCATCGTTCTTCATGTCGTGCTCTATATGTGACAGACTGCACAACAGAAGTGACGTTTGGCAAGAGTGACGTAGAGTCAATTAAAAGTGACGCAGTCATCACCTATTTCAATGGGTGATGCGAGGAGGTGCTCCATGACCGAAGGCAACGACCTGGTGGCACGCAACGTGAGGCGGTTCCGTATCGAGCGTGGCCTCTCGCTGGGCGAGGTCGCCCGCCGCTCGGGCCTCTCCAAGCAGACCGTCTCCAAGCTCGAGCTCGGCACAGGCAATCCCACCGTCGACACGCTGATCGCGCTCGGCGCGGCGCTCGACGTGCCCGCCCGGCGGTTGCTCACCGAGTGGGGCACGCCGGTCTTCGTGCAGAGGACCGACGAGGCAGAGTGGATCGACCAGGGAGGGACTCAGGAGCGTTCGTTGGACCAGATCTACGGCTCGGGCTACGTCATCACCCGTGTCCTACGACTCGAGAAGGGCCGCGACACCGCCGAGCTCGCGCCGCAGCCGCAGGGCACGCTGCACCACGCGTACGTGATCAGTGGCAAGGTCCGGATGGGGCCGGTCACCGACGCGGTCGAGCTCGCGGCCGGCGACTTCGTGCGCTTCCCGGCCGACGTCCCCTACAGGCACGTGTGCCTTAGCGAGCGAGCGGTAGTGCAGGTGACGGTCACGATGCCGCAGGTGCGGCAGTTCGCGCCCGAGGTCCTTGGGACCTGAAGTGTGCGGTGTTGAGACAGAATCGTCCGAAGGCTCGAGTCCTAAAGGCTCGGGGTCAAGAGGGTTCAGATCCCCGGCGTCAAATGTCGTGCATCACTGAAACACTGGGGGCACGTTGGCGGCCAGGAAGGCGACCTGGTCGCTGACTACTCGCTCGAACCCCTCGCCGACGTAGATGTCGAAGTGGCCGACGTCGTATCGCTTCAGGGTGCCCCGAGGTGCCTTGGAGAGGTGACGGATGGTCGTCTTGGCTGGCGCCACGCTGTCGCGGTCGCACACCGCGAACAGCGCTGGGCAGGCGATCTTCTTCGCACTCTTACCGGGCATGTAGGTCGCGACCTCGAACATGACGCGCGCCGGCACGGCGATGTTCGCTTGATCGAGACCGGAAGCTGCCAGCAAGGCCTCGAAGCCTGGCAAAGCGTCCGGAGAGGTCATCACGGCCAACCCTCCTGGTCGTCCCATCGCGTCGATCCGTACGGGCACTCGTCCGAGACGAGCAGCGAGGACGTCCTGGAACGCCTTGCCCATCAGCTTGAAGGCAGTCAGCCGGGGCATGGCCATGCCTGCCGCTTGACCGTCGGTGAAGGGACATTGAGAGATGACAGCGGCGATCCCGGGATCGTGCGCGGCCGTCACCAGGACGTGCCCGCCAGCGAACGACGTGCCCCACAAGATGACTCGGTCAACGTCGGCCTCGGGCACCGAACGGGCGAACGTGACCGCGTTGCGCCAGTCCTGAAGTTGGCGCTTGATATTGACGAGCTCGCGCGGCATTCCTTCGCTTCCGCCGAAATGGCGGTAGTCGAATACCAGGCACGCGTATCCAGCGGTTACGAAGCGGTCGGCGAACGCGTCGAGCCGTTGCTCCTTGACACCGGTGAACCCATGCGCCATCACGACGATCGGAACCTGGTGCTCGGGGCCGGCCCCGTCGGGCAAGTACAGCCAAGCCGCGCAGTTGTCCTCTTCGGACTGAAAGTGCGCGTCTGTACGGGTCGGTCTGGGGGTAGTCATGTCGTCCTCGATTAGAATCAGCGCCCATCTGGAGCGCGGATGGCTGCCGTGGTGTCGGTCATGAACTTCCTCAGGCGGGGTTGCGGCCGATGAAGAACTCCCGGAACGGGTCCATGCTCGGCTCGAGACCTGAGTCGATGAGCCCCTTCCTCAGGGCGTACATCTGGCTGTCGTGGATTCGCTGTGTCGGCTGGCGCAGCGGTCCACCGTTGTATCCCTGGAGCCATCCTTGGTACTTCCAGGCCTGGCGGTTGATGAAGGCACCGCCGTTGAGCGTGGGCGCCAGAGCCGCCTTGGCCTTGCGGGCCGGGTGTGTCTGCCAGAACAGCTCGGTCGCGTCGTCGAACTTGCCGTCACGCAGCAGGTTCATGACCCGCGGAATGATCGGTCCGTAGTACTCGTGGTCGCTGGTGGCCGACAGCTGGATGGGAAACAGCTGGGACAACGTGATGAGGTCCGCCTCGATCGGCATCGAGATGACGACTTCGTCGCCGAAGAGACGCTGGCACTCGATGAGTCCCTGGACGTAGGGAAAGCCGCCCTCCGCCTTGATAACGGCGATGTTGGGGCAGTCGTCGAGCAGCCGGCGGATCAGGCGAGCCGGGATGTCGGCAGGGTGGATACGAGGACTGAATCCCCACAGGAACATCGGGAACAGGATCACGGCGAGGTCGGTGGCGTCGCAGACGGCCTTGGTGTAGTCGTAGATGTCCTGCTCGGACTCGGGATAGAAGTTCGGCGGGTACGACAGCAGCACGATGTCCGCCCCCGCGTCCTCGGCGCCGCGGACGGCTTCGAGGTTGTCCTCGAGGGTGCTCCAGCTCCCGTGGTGCACGATGACGAACTCACTCCCGGCCTCGTCGCGAGCCATGCGCATGAAGTCGAGGTACTCGGGGAGCGTGATGGCTACCTCCGAGACCGCCAGGGAACCGAGGAAGCCGTGCTCCTTCGCAAGCCGGATGTCGTGACGGATGCCGGCCTCGTTGAGCCCCTTCAGGTCGCCGGTGAACGAGGGGATCGTGCAGTTGATGGCGCCAAAGAGCTTCTCGCGCGCCCATTCGCGAGCCTCGCTGCGGGTGTAGTCAGCCATGGTGGCGTTTCCTTTCGTCGTGCAGATGGACCGTCTGCGGGAGAGCACGCAGATCGGGTGAGAGCGTGGGTGGACCTATTGCGAGCCAGCACCTTCCCAGGCGACGTACTTCATCTCGAGGTACTCGTCGATGCCGTAGACCGAGCCCTCACGCCCGAGACCGGATTGCTTGACGCCACCGAACGGAGCGATCTCGTTGGAGATGAGTCCGGTGTTGATGCCGACCATGCCGGTCTCCAGCGCCGCGGCGACGCGCCAGGTGCGCTCTGCGTCTCGGGTGAAGAGGTACGCCGCGAGGCCGAGCTCGGTGTCGTTGGCCCATGCGATAACCTGCGCCTCCTCCTCAAAACGGATCAGAGGCAGTACCGGACCGAACGTCTCCTCGCGCGTCACGAGCATTCCGGGCACCACGTCGACGAGCACAGTGGGCTGGTAGAACAGCCCGCCGCGCTCGTGCGCGGCGCCGCCGGCGAGGACGCGGGCCCCGCCGGCTGTCGCGTCGGCGACGTGCTTCCTGACCTTGGCAACGGCGTCGTCGTCGATCAGCGGGCCGATCTGTGCGCCCTCCTCGAGGCCCGGGGCCACCCGAAGGGCAGCCGCTCGGTCGGCCAGCGCCGCCGCGAACGCCTCGTACACGCCGGACTGGACGTAGACGCGGTTGCCGCCGATGCACGACTCACCGGAGTTTCGGAACTTGGCGGTCATGACGCCGTTGACCGCGGTCTCGATGTCGGCATCGTTGAAGACGACGATCGGGGCATTACCGCCCAGCTCCATCGATGTCTTCTTGATGGTCGTCGCGGACTGCGAGAGGAGGAGGCGCCCGACCTCGGTCGACCCGGTGAAGGTCACCTTGCGGACGAGCGGGTTGCCGGTGAGCTGCGGTCCGATCTCGTGAGGATCGCCGACCACGACGTTGAAGGCGCCGGCAGGAACGCCGGCGCGCTCTGCGAGCTCGGCGAGCGCCAGTGCGGTCAACGGGGTCTGCTCGGCCGGCTTGACGACCATGGTGCATCCCGCTGCGAGTGCCGGGGCTGCCTTGCGGGTGATCATTGCTGCGGGGAAGTTCCACGGCGTGATGGCAGCGCAGACACCGACCGGCTCGCGCAAGACGACGATGCGACGTGATGCCTCCGGCGCGTCGAAGACGTCACCGCGCACCCGCTTGGCCTCCTCGCCGAACCACTCGATGAACGATGCGGCGTACTTCACCTCTCCGACCGCCTCGGCAAGGGGCTTGCCCTCCTCGAGCGAGATCAGCCGAGCCAGGTCATCGATGTTGTCGCGCACCAGCTCGAACCATCGGCGGAGGATCAGCGACCGCGCCTTGCCCGACAGTGCGCGCCACGCGGTCAAGGCGCGATCGGCAGCCTCGATCGCCGCCGCGGTCTCGGCGGCCCCGGCGGCCGGGATGTCGGCGAGGGTCTCGCCGGTCGACGGGTT
This sequence comes from Nocardioides sp. NPDC006273, assembly GCF_040613495.1. Lineage (NCBI taxonomy): Bacteria > Bacillati > Actinomycetota > Actinomycetes > Propionibacteriales > Nocardioidaceae > Nocardioides > Nocardioides sp. NPDC006273. The sequence goes on from NZ_JBEXSD010000001.1 coordinate 121,098, forward strand.
GTCCACAACCAACCGGGGGCCTCCGGCCCAAGCGAGCCATTGCCCGTCGACGTACGAGGAAGTCCTGAACAGCGACGGGTCATTCAGCCCGAGGGACGGCAGGGAGGTGGTTGTCATGGTGGGAGCGCCTTACTTCTGCACAGGGGGGATGGAGATCGGAAGAGGGACGCCGGCGCCGTTGCGACGAGCCTCGGCGAGACACATGGCGGCCACCGCGATGTCCTGCACGGCAGACCCCACCGACTTGTAGACCACAATCTGGTCGGGGTCGGTGCGTCCCAGGCGGCTGCCGCCCACGAGCTCGGCCAGCGAGATCGTCTTCGCCCCAAGGTCGACGCCAGCCTCCGCGGCCGCCAGGGCGTCGCCGGTGTCGTGCAGGACCTCGTTGACCATGTCGGCCACGATCACGTGGGCGCGGTCGAGCAGCTCGGGGTCCACCTCGCGCTGTTCGGGCAGGGTCGACCCCACGGAGATAACCGTGGTCCCGGGCTCGAACCACTCGCCGATGACCGTCGGGGACTCGTCGTGCGACCGAGCTGCGCAGATCACCAGCGTCGCAGAGCGGACCGCGCTCTCGGCGGCGTCGGCAGGAGTGATCGGGAACCCCAGGTCGGACAGCTCCTCCGCGAAGGCCTGCCGGCTCGCCTCGCGCGGACTCCACACCGTGGCGGAGCGAACGGGACGAATAGCGGCTAGGGCACAAAGGTGCTTCTTGGCCTCGAAGCCGGAGCCGATGACGGCGACGGCGAGTGGGTCGGGTCCGGCCAGGAGATCAGCTGCGACGGCCGAGGTGGCGGCGGTGCGGATGCCGGTGATCGACTGCCCGTCGAGCAGTGCGACGAGCGCGGCGTTGTCGTCGAAGAGCGGGATCAAGTACGACGCCTGGCGCGCCTTCATCGAGGCCGCGATGAGCTTCGTGCCCATCAGTCCAGTGTCCGCAGAGACGCCCGCCAGCGTTCGGAGCCACGTGTCGTCACCGCGAGCCATTGTGCGGTCCGGGTAGCGAGAGGCGGAGACGTCGCCGCCGTACGTCGCGCGAAGGGCTTCGATGGCGAGCTTCCAGTCGAAGGATTCCCGGACGGTCTGGTCGTCGATCAACAGGGTCATCGATGGTTCTCGCATCTGATTGAGCGGGCATGGAACATTCACGTCGCGACGCACTCGATCCGTCGGGATGAAGCCGTCAGGGAGTCGGCGGCGGGCGCGTATGTCGGTGCGTTAACACCACCGACATACGCAGATTAGGTCGACCCACCTCCGCGGTCTAACACTCTCTTTAGATGGCATGCCATTGATGGCATCGATACATCGCCGGATTCGTAGCGGAGGACGCCAACCCAGATGCACAGCGTGGGGATGGATCTCAAGATGCCGGATGTAACTTGGAACTCATCAATGACATCAATGTCAGAGCATCGAGAGATGTGGCTTCCGCGCCTGTGACGACAGTCATACGATGCTGCCGAGAGGCCGTTGGCACCACGCCGCAGGTCTCGTCTAGGACGTGCTTGCAAGGAGCCGAAATGACCGTAGTAGAACCGAACGTCGCCCACGGGGTCTTGAACATCCTCGCCCGGGTGGAGAACGAGCTGGCGAGGAACCGTGTGCCGGTCGAGATCTGGAACAGCGACGCCGTGTTCCGTGCCGAGATGGATCAGGTCTTCGGAACCTGCTGGGTGTTCGTCGCTCATGAGAGCGAGATTCCCAAGGCGGGTGACTTCGTCCAGCGTCGAATCGGTCTGGATCCCGTCATTGTCACGCGTGACGGCAAAGGCGGTATCAACGTGTTGTCGAACTACTGCCGTCATCGCGGCACCCAGGTGTGCCAGACCGATGCTGGCAACTCGCGGTTCTTCAAGTGCCCGTACCACGGCTGGACCTACTCGAACAACGGCGATCTTGTGGGCACCCCCCACATGCACGAGGCCTACGGCGAGCGCATGGACCCGAAGGAGTGGAGCCTGAAGAAGGCACCGCGCGTCGACGTTCGTTCGGGCTTCATCTTCGCGTCCCTGGCCCAGGAGGGGCCGACGCTCGAGGAGTACCTCGGCGGCGGCGGCTGGATGCTCGACATTCTGGTCAACCTCGCGCCCGGAGGGATGCGCGTCGCTGGGCCTCCGGAGCGCTACCAGATCAACGCAGACTGGAAGGCAGGGGCCGAGAACTTCTCGGGCGACGCCTACCACGTGGACACGCTGCACTGGAGCAACGAGGAAGTCGGGATGATCCAGGGAACGACCGCGAACGCCGAGATGATGCACGCCTACGATCTCGGCGGTGGCCACGGGACCCTCGGGTTCCCATGGCCGATGATCGGTCTCCCTCTGTGGGGTTATCCGCCCGAGATCGTCGAAAAGTTCGACTTGTCCACGTTCGACGATGCGCAGCGCTACGTTCTCGAGACCAATCTGCCGACGGTTGGCAACATCTTCCCGAACTTCAGCTACTTGCGAGCCTTCGCGCCGGTCACTCCGGGCGGCCCCACGACGACGGTCACGACGTTCCGCGTGTGGCAGCCGATCGCCCCCGGCAAGATGGAGCTGTGGAACTGGCAGTTCGTGTTCGACTTCCAGACCGACGAAGAGGCGCATGACTCCTATGTGACGGGTCAGCTGCTGTTCGGCTCGGCCGGCACGTTCGAGCAGGACGACACCGTGGCCTGGGAGGGTGCCGGTCGTGCCGCGCAGAGCGCGTGGATGCAGCGTGAGCAGATGAGCTTCAGCTTCGACCAGGCCGGCCGCACGACGGCAGACACGACATTCGACGCGGATTACCACGGGCCTGGCACGAAGCGGCGCACCGGCTTCGGGGAGTTCAACCAGCTGAGCTTCTACAAGCGCTGGCTGGCTGTCATGCGCGGCGACACCGCAACCGTCTCGGGTGAAGGAGCCACGACGCGATGACCACGATCGACACCCCTGATCTCGCTCCGGCCGGCCCGGTGGTGGGTCCGCTGGCCGATGCCGCGCTCCAGAACACGGCGACCCAGTTCCTAGCCCTCGAGTCGAAGCTGCTCGACGAGGCTCGTGAGGAGGACTGGTTCCAGCTGCTCGATACCGATCTCCTCTATGTCATCCCGATCCGGCAGGCAACGGAGAGACGCGAGGACGAGGTCAACCGCAAGGCCTACCGTGTCCGCGACACGCTGGCGCACGTCCGCCTGCGTCTCGACCGGCTGGCAACGGGTGTCGCCTACTCGGAGATTCCGCCGTCGCGAACGATGCGCCTCGTCGGCTCGGTCCTTGCGACGCGCACCGACCAGGAGGACGTCATCGCCGTCTCGAGTGCCGTGCTGCTGTACAGGCAGCGCGGTATCGATCCGCACTTCGACCTGCTGCCGTACCGGCGTAACGACACGTTGCGACTCACCTCCGACGGGCCCCGGCTGCTCTCGAGGGAGATACTCCTGACCGAGGTGGCGCTTGCCACCCCCAACCTGGGACTCTTCCTGTGAGCGCCGCGACGACTGTCGAGCTCGATCAAGGCCGTTGTCGCGGCTACGGCATCTGCGTGAGCATCTTGCCCGACGTCTTCGACCTGCCAGCAGATTCCAAGGTCGCCGTGCTGCTGCGTGACGAGGTCGACGCGGACGACGTCGACGACCTGGAGGAGTCGGTCCGCGCTTGCCCCGCGCAAGCCATCATCCAGGGCGCAAGGTCCATCTGATGACAGGTCTGGATCAGAGCCGACGAATGGTCGTGGTCGGAGCTTCGGCGGCCGGTCTCTCAGCCGCCGACGGCTTGCGGGAAGCGGGCTTCGAAGGCTCCATCACCGTGCTCGGCTCGGAGCTGCACCATCCGTACGACCGACCGACGCTCTCGAAGGGCCTGCTGCTTGCGCAGGGCGAACCTGAGCTCCTCGAGCTGCGCTCGGCCGAGCGCATGGAGGAGAGCAGGATCGACCTGATCCTCGGTCGACGGGCAGTCGGTCTCGACGTAGACCGCAAGTACGTCGTCACCGATCACGGTGACGCCCTGCCATGGGATGCGGTCGTCCTGGCAAGCGGCGGACGAGCTCGGCCGCTGACGACCGACGGGGGCGAGGTCCTGCCTGTGCTGCGAACGCCGGACGATCTGCGTGCGCTGCGTCAGGGGGCCGCGCGACACGGTGAGGTGACCGTCGTCGGTGCCGGCCTGATCGGGCTCGAGATCGCCGCAGGTCTGAGTGCGCACGGTGTGGCTGTCACGGTGCTGCACGACACCGCCCTGCCCGTCGATCGCATCGTCGGGCCCGAGCTGGGCCAGGTATTCTTCGAGCTGCACTCCCAGCACGGTGTACGGCTCCGCATGCTGAGTGCCGTCGTCTCCGTCGGGGGTGTGGAGGGGGACTACGAGCTGCGTCTGGTCGACGGAACGATCCATCGGACTCCCTACGTCGTCGTCGGGATCGGGGTCGAGCCCGACGTCGACTGGCTAGAAGGATCGGGGGTTGCCCTCAGCGGAGGAGTCCTCACCGATGCCGCAGGGCGCACCAACGTGCCCGGGGTATGGGCGGCGGGAGACGTAGCCCGCTCGGCTCATCCGATGTTCGGTGATCCTGTCCGGGTCGAGCACTGGACGCACGCGGTCGAGAAGGGCCGTCACGTCGGGCTCAACGCGGCACGCGGCACGGCGGAGCCGTTCGCAGGCGTCCCCTACTTCTGGAGTGACCAGTTCGGCCGGCGATTCCAGAGCTTCGGGCGGCGGCGTGACGGCGACACGATGTTCGTGGCCGAAGGGTCGCTGGACGCCGAGGAGTTCCTGGTGCTCTTCGGAGCCGACGGTGAGTTCCACGCGGCGTTCGCGAGCGGACAGTCGCGCTCCTTGCGCGGCTATCGCAAGCTCCTCGCTCGCGGTGCTCGCTGGGACGAGGCCATCGATCTGGCCCGCCCGGCCAATCCCGACCTGGCCGACTCAGTCGCCAGATGACGCTTTGACCCGCCGCACGGCCGTCATCGCACCACACACCACGAGTTTCAAAGGACTGCACATGACGCTTCTTGACGACCACGTCGTTCTCATCACGGGATCGGGCTCGGGCCTCGGCCTGGGCATTGCCCGCCACTTCCAGCAGGAGGGGGCGCAGCTGGCGTTGCTGGAGTACGACGACGACAAGGTGAGGACGCTGAGGGACGAGTTCGGCGACGACGTCGTGGTGGTCCACGGCGATGTCCGCAGCCTCGACGACCTCGAGCGCTGCCGCGATGAGATCGTCGCGAGGTTCGGACGCCTGACCGCAGTGGTCGGGGCCCAAGGGATCTGGGACGGCAACGTCAGGCTCCGCGACATCCCCGCCGATCGGGTCGACTCACTGCTCGACGAGGTCTTCGCGGTCAACGTCAAGGGCTATGCGCTCACAGCTCGTGTCTTCCTCGACCTCCTCGACGCGGAGCAGGGCGCGTTGGTCCTGACCTGCTCACAAGCCGCCTTCGCCGCCGACGGCGGCGGCATCGCCTACACGGCAAGCAAGGGCGCGGTTCGGAGCCTGGTCAATCAGCTGTCCTTCGAGCTCGCTCCACGCATCCGGGTCAATGCGGTGGCACCCACCGGGATCGCCAACAGCCAGCTTCGAGGACCGGCGGCGCTGGACCTGCAGGACTCCAAGCAGTCAGACATCCCGGCCGACGCCTTCCGGCAGCAGTTCGAGTGGCTCGCCCCGATGCAGCACATGCCGTCTCCGGAGGAGTACGGGCCGCTCTATGCCTTCTTGGCGTCGCGCCAGAACACCATCATGACGGGGCAAACAGTGCTCGCAGACCAGGGCAGCCTCAACCGCGCGCTCATCAGCATGGGTGATCTCCTCACCACGATGCCGAGGGCCTGAGCGCCGAGCTCGACCGCTCCCGACGACCCCACGACAGAAGTAAGGAAACACATGTTCGAGTACTTCCCCGGCAACTACGTCTGGAGCTTTGCCGTCATCGGAGCCATCAACTCCGACAGTCAGATCGATGAGATCGACCGTGCCTGTCGTCCGCTACTCGAGGTGGCCAAGGCGGGCAGCGACGCGGGAACGGGCGACTTCCTGAGGGTCTGGACCGATCTCACCGACTCGCTGGTGGTCAAGGCGGAGGAGGCAGAGAAGGCCGGTCACCTCCTCACGGCTGGTGGCATCTACTCTCGCGCGGCCAACTACCTGAGCACCGCGGAGCGCATGCTGTCTGCGTCCGACCCCGATCGGGCGTCGGTCTACCGCCGTGTGCTCGAGCTTGCACAGAAGGGATTCGACCTCCGCGACCACACGATCACCCGCGTGGCCATCCCGTTCGAGGACACGACGCTGCCAGCCTACTTCTCGGCCGCGCCGGCCACTGCGGACGGTCCCGCCCCTGTCGTGGTGCTGCTGAACGGACTGGACTCCACGAAGGAGCATCAGTACGGCTCGGGCTTCTGGTCCGAGCTGGCCGATCGCGGGATCTCCTGCTTGATGCTCGACCAGCCGGGATCAGGCGAAGCGCTCCGCCTGCAAGGACTGACCGCACGTCGCGAGTCCGAGACGTGGGCCAGCTGGGTCGTCGACTGGCTCGAGGCCCGCGGCGACGTCGACCCGGCTCGGATGGGCGTCGTCGGCTGGTCGCTCGGCGGATACTACTCACCACGCGTGGCGGCGTTCGAGAAGCGTTTCTCGCTGTGCGTCGCGTGGGGCGCCAACCACAACTGGGGTGCCGTGCAGCGGCGTCGGCTCCAGCGCGAGGGGGAGCACCCGGTGCCGCACTACTGGGACCACGTCAAGTGGGTCTGGGGCTACGACGACCTCGATGAGTTCATCGAGTTCGCCGACACGATCCACCTCGACGGAGTGGTCGAGAAGATCACGGTGCCCTTCCTGATCGTGCACGGCGAGAACGATCGGCAGATCCCGCTGGAGTACGCGCACCGATCGTACGACCAGGCAGTCAACGCGGCATCTCGCCAGCTGCGGATCTTCACGCGGGAGGAGGGCGGGGCCGAGCACATCGGTCTCGACGACCTCCCGAAGGTCAGCTCCTACGTCGCGGACTGGGTCAGCGACAGCTTCGGGTCCACGTCGTCACAGCCCACCGTCTAGCTTCCTCCGAGCACAGAAGGACTTCTTCATGTCCAAGTACGACCAGGTCGACACCTCGAGTCCGTTCTACTCCCCGGTCGCGGAGGCAGCCATCGCAGAGGTAGCGGCGCGAGTCTCCAACCACGGCCGATGGGGAGATGACGACGTCCTCGGCACCATGAACTTCCTCGACGAGGCCAAGCGGATCGAAGGCGCCAGCCGTGTTCAACGCGGGGTGACCTTCTCACTGGCCCAGAGTTACGACGGCAACGGGCCGCAGATGGGGTGGCGTCGGCGCATGAACCCCATCCACACCATGCTGGTGTCGGGCCTCGATGCCGAGTTCGGCCCCGTGGACATGCCCCACGGTTTCGGCGGTTCCGACGACTACGTCGTGATGCCGTTGCAGGCATCGACCCAGTGGGACGGTCTCGGGCACATCTTCGACCACGGCGTCGCTTACAACGGGCGTCGCGCGGGTTCGGTCGTCACGAGCGAAGGTGACCAGGTGACCGGCATCGAGACGGTCGCCGACCGCATAGCCGGACGAGGAGTCCTGCTCGACGTCGGCAGGGTGCTCGGCGAGAACGGCGAGCTCCCCGACGGGTACGCCATCACCGTCGACGACCTGGAGAAGACCATCGCCGCACAGGGCGAGACGTCGGCCGTCGGCCGTGGCGACATCATGCTCGTGCGGACCGGCCAGCTGTCACGCGTTCGCCGAGACGGTTGGGGCAGTTACGCCGGCGGTGACGCCCCCGGCCTGTCGTTCACGACGGCCGAATGGCTTCACGAACGCGAGATAGCCGCGATCGCGACCGACACCTGGGGCTTCGAGGTAAGGCCGAACGAGTTCGAGAACGCATTCCAGCCTCTACACCAGGTGGTGATCCCGCACATGGGACTGTTCATCGGCGAGATGTGGGATCTGGAAGATCTCGGTGCCGACTGCGCGATCGATGGCGTCTACGACTTCCTCCTGGCCGCCGCCCCGGTGCCGGTGACGGGTGCCGTCGGGTCCCCGGTCAACCCGATCGCCATCAAGTAGTAGACCGGCCGTTCCGGCTCACTTTTCTTTCAGCACACGTCATGACAGGAGCTCGAATCGATGCGTTTCGCCACGTGGGAGCACGATGGTCACATCACCACCGGAGTCGCCAGCGATGCCGGCCTGCACGCCTTCGAGCACCAGGTCTCCATTCTCGAGGTGGTGAGGTCCGGCCTACCGGCGGCCTTGAGGCTGGGCGCCGCGACGCTGCTAAGAGATCCGGTCGACGCGGCGGAGGTACGCCTGCTCCCGCCGATCGAGCCGCCGACCGTTCGTGACTTCATGGCCTTCGCGGAGCACGTCGACGGGGTCTCACGCGCCTTGGCGAGTGAGGGCGGCGTCCCGGCCGAGTACTACTCGGCGCCAGTCTTCTACTTCACCAACCCCTACGCGATGATCGGTGCGCACGACGACGTGGCGATTCCGCCAGGTTGCCGGGTGTTCGACTACGAGCTCGAGGTGGCGGCCGTGGTTTCGCGTGACGGTTCGTCCGTCGCTCCGGCCGACGCGAGCGACTACATCTTCGGTTATGTGATCTTCAACGACTGGTCGGCCCGCGACATCCAGAAGCAGGAGATGAAGGTGGGACTCGGTCCGTCGAAAGGAAAGGACTCCGCGACGACGTTGGGCCCGTTCCTCGTGACCGCCGACGAGCTGGACGGACGCCGCACCGCCGAAGGATTGCTGGATCTCGATGCCTCCGTTTCGGTGAACGGCACCGTCATCGGACGGGACAACCTGCGCAACATGAGCTGGTCGTTCGACGAACTACTGGCCCACGCGTCCCGTGGGACGTGGGTGAAGGCGGGCGATGTCCTCGGATCGGGCACGCTCGGCAACGGCGGATGCCTCGTTGAGCTGTGGGGACGCTCGGGGGAACAGAAGCCCGAGCCGCTGAAGATTGGCGATGTCGTGGAGATGACCGTCGAGATGCTCGGTACGACCCGCAACGTGGTGGTGGCGGGCGATGACGCTCCGGCCATTGCCGAGGGCCGGCGATATCACTGGGACAGCAACCGCCGAAGCTGAAATGTGCTGACCAAGAAGAGTGTGGCGGGTTCGGACTGGTGTTCGTCTTCGTCGCCGTCGTGATCTTGTTCAGTGTGTTGCATGATGTGCGCCATCCCGAGTGGCGCTGCGTGACGCCTTGGCCGGCACGATCTTGTTCCTGGCATCGGATGCTGCTGGGTTCGTGACCGGTCAGAACATCATGGCCAACGGGGGCTCCACCTTCTCGTGAGCGTCGTCCTGCCTGTCAGTGACCAGGCGTGGCGATGAGCTTGGCCGCCTGAGCCCGCAGCTGGTCGCGGAACCAGACCTGAGCTGGGTCCCCATCCATGCGCCGCAGCCACAGCAGCGATTCGCTGATCGGCTGGAGCTGCATGGGGGGATCGATGAGCTGGAGGTTCGCGGACTTTGCCACTCGGCTGGCCACGATCTGCGGGATCAATGTGACTAGGGTGGTGTCGCGCAGCATGAAAGGCGCTACCGCGAAGCTGGTGCTGACCTCGACCCGACGAGGGATGCCGAGCACGTCGAGGTTGGAGTCGCCGAGCGACTGCATCGCGTTGCCGAAGGTCGCCGCCAGGTACGGCATGGAGCTGAACTCATCGATCGTCATGGTGGGCCGGATCGCGCGATTGTTGGCGTCTGCTGCAAGGACGTAACGGTCTCGATACAAAAGCTCGTGGCGGACGTCATCGCTCTGCAGCGCGGGGAATGTGGAGATGGCGTTCCGCGGAACGACGATGACATCCACTCGACCGCGGAGCAGCGCGAACGTTATGTCCTCCGAGATGGGGTGAATGTGGACACGGATGTTCGGATTGGTCGACGAGATCTCGACCAGCAGCGGGTGGAGAAGTGCGACTGCGGCGTAGTCGCTGGCCATGACGGTGAAGGAGTGCTCGTCGGTGTCGGGGTCGAACGACCCTTGGCGACTGAGGGTCACCTGGAGCTCAGCCAGCGTGGTGCTGACGGTGTCGGCGACCGCATTGGCCAGCGGGGTCGTGATCATGGCCCGGCCCTGGCGCACGAGGATCGGGTCGTTGAAGAGTTTGCGGATGCGTCCCAAGGTGGAACTCATCGCCGACTGCCCGATGGCGAGCCGCTCGGCGGCCCCCGTCACGCTTCGCTCGGACATCAGCGCCTCGAAGGCGACCAGCAAGTTCAGGTCGACACGGCTCAGATCGACAAACGGTCGGCGGGGCGCCGCGCCTTCTTCCGACTCGATCTGGTTGCTCATCGCTGATCCACCGGCTTCGTTGACCAAGTCCTGCGCGCCGCGATATCGATCAACTGTCCGCGCAGCCAGGAGTGCCCCGGGTCTTCGCTGTTTCTCGTGGACCAGACCATGGTCTCAATCACTGGCTCGAGCTGCATGGGTGGTTCGAGCAGCTTCAGCCGTGCACCTGCGCCCACGGTCGACGCGAGACTGGCCGGGAGAAGGGCAACCAGTTGGGTGTCGCGCAGCAGGAACGGCGCGAGCCCGAAGCCGGTCGTCACTTCGAGGCGGCGTGCGACACCGAGACTGTCGAGCTGGGTCTCGACGAGAGTGTCGTCGTGTCCACTGCTGCTCGCGAGATAGGGCAGGGACGAGAATTGCTCGAGCGTCATGGTGTCGCCAACGAGAGGGTTCGCCTCGTCCACAGCGACGACGTAGGGGTCGCTGTACAACTGCTTCTGCCCGAAGTGATCGGCGATGGGAACTACGCCTGGAGGAATGACAGCCAAGTCGACGATGCCGGCCGTGAGCTCGTCGAGAAAGTCGGTGGACACCGATCGGATGCGAAGTTCGACGTGCGGCGCGGCATGGCGCAGTTCGACCAGTAGTGGCTGAATTACGGCGAGAGCTGCGTACTCGCTGGCCATGACCGTGAAGCTGCGTCGGTCGCGGTCCGCAGTGAAAGTCGGCGGTTCCGTCAGGACGGAGTTGAACCGCGCCAGAGCTTCGCGGACGGGGATGATGAGTGATGTCGCGAGCGGTGTCGGGACCATGGTGCGGCCCTGGCGTTCGAGAACGGGATCATTGAGCAAAGCGCGAAGTCTCGACAGTGTGGAACTCATTGCGGACTGGCCGACGGAGAGACGACGAGCTGCCGCCGTCACGTTCTGCTCGACCATCAGTGTGTCGAAGGCGACCAAGAGATTCAGATCGACGTGAGCGAGATCCACTCGGCGATCGTAGTACGCGAAGCGTACGTCAAGCAATTGATCAGATCGATGCGTCGCCATCAGAAAGGATTGTTGGCGCACTGTGATCGGGGACACTAGCGTTGATCGGGCCGGCGCCTCTCACGGGCGCAGTCGATGATGGAGGAGTGTTCCGATGGCGTCTGGTTTCAGGCCGATTACACATCTGCGGCATGTGGGTATTGCCGTTCCCAACTATGAGGGGGCGGTGGAGTTCTACACAAAGGTGTGGGGCTTGGTCCCAGTGGCCAACGACTCGGGTGTGACGTTCTTCGGGACGCCGGCCGATCCGGAGCACTTCATCTTGCGCGTGCGTGAGGATCGGTTGAAGCGCCTGGATCTGATCGCGTTCGCTGCGGGGTCGGCGGGTGAGGTTGATGCGCTCGCGGAGCGGCTGGGAGCCGCTGACGTGAAGATCGACCGCGATCCAACCGTCCTGACCACTCCTGGCGGTGGATATGGTCTGCGATTCTTCGATCCCGACGGTCGTCTGGTGGAGGTGTCGGCTGATGTGGAGCAGCGCCCGTACCGGCTGCTGGAGGAGCGGGAGTCGATCCCTCAGAAGCTGAGTCACGTGGTGATCAACTCGACCGACGTGCAAGCGACGAAGGCGTTCTACGAAACGCACCTGGGATTCAGGTTGTCGGACTGGCTGGGGGACCTGATGTGCTTCATGCGCAGTGGGCCGCAGCATCACATCCTGGCCATCTCACGGGCTCCTAGTACGTCGTTGAATCACATCTCGTTCGAGATGCGTGGCGTCGATGAGTACATGCGGGGCACGGGCCGGATGATCCGCAGTGGTCACCGGCCGTTGTGGGGACCGGGGCGTCACGGTGCGGGCGACAACACGTTCTCGTACTTCTTGGATCCTCTCGACAACGTGATCGAGTACACGACCGAGCTCGAGACTATCCCCGATGACGACACCTGGGAGCCGCGGACGTTCGACCCGATGCTGCCTGAGACCTCGGACCAGTGGGGCACCGGTGGAGCGATGACCGAGGTCATGCTTCCCATCATGCTCAAGCAACGCGACGACGGCGGCCTCTGGACCCCGTCACCCCTCTGAACCCATCCACCCTCAAAGTCACCCCGTCCCGCGCTCCGTCGTGGGAGGGATAAAGGAAGATTTCATGCCGGATCTGAAGGGCAAAGTTGCTGTCATCACCGGAGGTGCTAAGGGCATCGGCCTGGCGTGCGCGCAGAAGCTGAGCGACGAGGGCGCAATGATCGTCATCGCCGACATCGATGTGGACGAGGGGAAGAAGCGCGCCGCTGAGCTCACGACCGAATCACTGGTCATGCATCTCGACGTCCGGGACTCGAGTTCGGCGAACGAGCTGGCGTCGGCCGTCCTCAAGGACTTCGGCCGCGTCGACATCCTGGTCAACAACGCCGGCATGAACATCGGTGCGCGCAACACCGTAGACGTGACGGACGAGGAGTTCGACCGTGTGATGTCGATCAACGTGCGAGGCACTTTCACGACGACCCGGGCCTTCTTGCCTGCCATGATCGAGCAGCGCGGCGGCAGCATCATCAACATGTCGTCGATCGTGGGTCAGCGGGGTGTCGCGCTGGTCGCGGCGTACTCGGCGTCGAAGTTCGCCATCGTGGGCATGACGCAAAGCCTCGCGTCGGAGCTGGCGGCCCATGACATCACGGTCAACTCGGTCCATCCCGGCATCGTGGCGACCGACCTGCACGTGAAGGTCGTCCAGGAGTTCACCGGGCTCAAGGGGATGAGCTTCGACGAGGGCTGGGAGAGTTTCCGCGACGTGATCCCGCTCGGCCGTTTCCAGACGACCGACGACATCGGGGACATGGTGGCGTTCCTGGCGTCGAGCAAGGCACGCAACATCACCGGGTCGGCGTTCAACGTCGACGGTGGACTGATGCTGGCCTGATCGGACCAGGGGTCGAGTTCCCTCGAACCGAGGTGTCGCTCGCTCCGCGTTGAGCGGTCGTACGGCGTTAACACGTCTGCCAATGAAGGCAGCAGGCCTGTACCAAAGCACTAGGAGTTGAGATGTCGCTTAGCAAGGAAGGCGCCGCCCGCGAGGTCACCCTCGCGTCAGGCACCTACATCCGCTACTACGAAGCCGGCGCTCCCGGCGATACGCCGGTCGTGCTGTTGCACGGCTCTGGGCCGGGTGCAACCGGTTGGTCGAACTTCTCCCAGAACATCGGCGTCATCGCGGATGCGGGCTTCCACGTTCTCGCGCCGGACATGCCGGGCTGGGGCGACTCCGACGCGGTAGCGACCCCCGAGATGGACCACGATGCGACCTTGGTCGAGTTCCTCGACGTTCTCGGCCTGGACTCGGCCGCGCTGATCGGCAACTCGATGGGCGCGCACACCGCCGTCCGGTTCGCCACCTTGCACCCCGAGCGGCTTACGCACTTGGTGACCATGGGTGCCTCCCTCGGCCGAGGTCAGGCCTCCCTGTTCGGGCCCGCCGACGGACCGAGCGAGGGTCTGAAGGTGATCGTCGAGACCTACAAGGACGTCAGCCCGGAGAACATGAAGGCCCTGGTCGACATCATGACGTTCGACAAGGAGCGGTTCGCGACGCCGGAGCTCACCGCGGCGCGCTCCGACGCTGCCCTGTCGCGGCCGGACCACCTCAAGAACTACGTCGAAGGCCTCGCCTTCGGAGCGCCGATCCCGTTCAAGGTCGACCGGTCCAAGATCCCCGACATCGCGGTACCCACGCTCCTGATCCATGGCAAGGACGACCGCGTGCTGCACTACGAGACCAGCCTGCGCCTCCTGGCCGACATCCCGAACTCCCGACTCGTGCTGCTCAACCGATGCGGGCACTGGGCGATGATCGAGCACGCCGACGAATTCAACCGGCTGGTCGTCGACTTCCTCACCCACAACTGAGACGACCGGAAAGCACCCTCATGTCGACACTTGACACCGACGTCATCGTCATCGGGGCAGGCCCCGTGGGGCTGACCCTCGCTAATCTGCTCGGAGTGCAGGGCCAGCGGGCCCTTGTCCTCGAGGTCCGCTCGGAGCTGATCGACTACCCTCGTGCCGTCGGACTCGATGACGAGTCGGTCCGGACGCTGACGGCCGCCGACCTCTGGGACAGGGTCGAGCCCTACACCGTGCCGCACCACGCCGTTCGCCTGGTCAATGGCCGTGGGCAGGTTTTGGCGCTCAACGATCCGAAGCTGGAGGAGTTGGGCACGTGCCGCAAGCACGGCTTCAACCAGCCGGTCATCGACCAGCAGTTGGCCGCAGGCCTCAGCCGCTTCGCCGAGAACGAAGTGCGTTTCAGTCACCGCGTCGTCGACATCGTCGACCACGGGGACCACGTCGCCGTGACGGCCGAGAGGCTCGACTCCGACGGTGCCGTGCTCGACCGGGTCACCCTCACTGGACGGTATGCCGTCGGATGCGAAGGGGGGTCCTCCTTCACCCGCAAGTGGATGGGAGTCGACTTCGAGGGCAAGTCGCCCGCCACTCGGTGGGTGGTCCTCGACATCGCGAACGACCCGATCGGTGCTCCCAACGTCTACCTGGGCGCCGATCCGCGACGCCCCTACGTGTCGATGGGGCTTCCGCAGGGCGTACGCCGATTCGAATTCATGCTGCACGACGACGAGCCGTCCGAGCTGGTCGACGACAAGGCGTTCATGAGCAGCCTGCTCAAGCAGTTCTTGCCCGAGCCGGAGTCCATCGAGGTCATCAACCAGCGGGTCTTCACCCATCATGGCCGTATCGCCACCTCGTTCCGCAAGGGGCGGGTCTTCCTCGCCGGCGACGCCGCCCACCTGATGCCTGTCTGGCTCGGCCAAGGCTGGAACTCGGGGATGCGCGACGCGACCAACCTCGCTTGGAAGCTGACTACCGTGCTTCGCGGTGACGCCGACGACCGGCTCCTCGACAGCTACACCGAGGAGCGTCACAAGCACGCCCTGGACATGATCGAGGTGAACATGGCGGCCGGAGCGGTCATGAAGATGAAGCCACTCGGCGGCTGGGTGCGCGATCGGGCGGCCGCCGCGCTCAACGTCGTTCCGACCTGGAAGAGCTACTTCACCGAGCTGCGGTTCAAGCCGATGCCCCGCTACGCGAGCGGGGTGGTCGTCGACCAGGTCTCGCTCCGGCCGGGGAGTGCGGCCGCGAGCTTCAAGGAGAGCACCTCGCTGCTGCCGTTCGTGGATTCGCCCGGAGGGGTCTCGCCCGTCGGACTGCAGTTCATCCAGCCACGCGTCACCACCGCCGAACTCGCGGACGTGCTCCTCGACCGCGTGGTCGGGCACTGGTGGGCGATCGCGGCCTGGAACGTCAACCCGACCCACTTCATGAGTGCCGACGATCTGGCGTTCTGCGAGCGACACGGGATCCGATTGTTCTCGTTCGTCCCCGAGGTGCAGCGGGAGTGGGCCGAGAAGCACGTCGCGAACTCGCCGGCACATGTCACCGTGGTCGGCGACAGCTCCGAGGCGCTCAAGCGCTGGTTCGACACGCGCGCCTGCGGTGCCATCATCCTGCGCCCCGACCACTTCGTCGCTGCGGCCAGCTTCAACCAACAGCTCTCTCGCGCGCTACGTGCCATCCAGAAAGCAGGATCGATGCGATGAGCCTCGCGCTGGTCACCTTGTCCCACAGTCCCTTGCTCGAGTACGTCGACCCGCCGGCCGACGTCGCAGCCGAGGTCGAGTCGGCATTCGCGGTGGCTCGCTCGTTCGTCGAGCGGTTCGACCCCACCCTCGTCGTCTCCTTCGCGCCCGACCACTACAACGGGTTCTTCTACGACCTGATGCCCCCGTTCTGCATCGGGTACGAGGCGCAGGGCGTGGGCGACTACGGCACCGCCGCGGGTCCGCTCGACGTGCCCTCCCCGATTGCCGAGGCGCTCGCTGAGTGGGTCGCCGAGCACGATGTCGATGTGGCGATCTCCCGTCGCATGGAAATCGACCACGGCGCCGTCCAGCCGCTTGAGATCCTGTTCGGGGCGATCGACGCCGTGCCGACCATCCCGATCTTCGTCAACGGCGTCGCCAAGCCGTTCACTACCATGCGCCGCGTACGCCGGCTGGGCGAGACCGTCGGCGACTTCCTGGCTGCCCTCTCTGATCACCGTGTCCTGGTGGTCGGCTCGGGCGGACTCTCCCACGACCCGCCCGTGCCGCAGTGGGCCACGGCCACCGAGCAGCAGCGCGCGATGCTACTCGACGGACGGCATCCCACGGCGGCCGCTCGGGACGCGCGCCAACAGAACGTGATCGACGCGGCCAAGGCGTTCGTCGCCGGCACCGCCGCCATCCAGGACCTCAATCCGGTGTGGGACCGCGCATTGATGGCGGTGCTTGCGTCGGGGGACCTCTCACCGATCGATGCGATGACTGCGGATCAGATGGCGGCCGACGCCGGCAACTCCGCTCACGAGGTCCGCACCTGGGTCGCGGCATTCTCCGCGCTTGGCGCTGCCGGTCCCTACCAGGTGCAGAGCTCGTACTACCGACCGATCAAGGAGTACATTGCCGGCTTCGGGGTGATGACGGCTGCGCCCGCCTGAATGGGTGCGGCGGGGGTCGGCGCGCAGGCGGCCCCAGGCGTCGGGGGCCTGGTTGCCGAAGGCTAGGTGCTGCTCGATGTCGACGTAGACGATGTGAAACGTACTCACCGAACGCCGCTCTCATCGACTTGGGAATCGATGAACTCACCCGTGAGGCCACGCTCGGCGAGTAGGCCGATCCAGTTCGGCCGTGAAGAAGCCCGAGGCTGACTTCAATATCGCGTTCGCCCTGTGAAGCTAACGGTTTCCCGCTCCAACTCGATCCGCGCCGCGTCACTGCTCGTGGTGCCCGGCACCGCGCCCGCAATGCCTCAGGGTGTACCCAGGCTGAGTTCGCGGCCCGCTTGACCGTCCCGATCCGTGACACGGACCCTGCCGCCACCACCAAGAAATCTAAGCGAGGGTCCTTCGCGTCTGCGACCTCCGAAGTCCGTTGCCAACGAGACGGTCTGGAGTCGACACTGCAGATTCTCTCCCTCGATGGCTGTCCTGATGGTTCTCGATGGATGACGACGGATCCGAAACTCAACGCCTGAGCAGGGGTTCGCCACTAATGAAATGGTCGGCACGCATGCTACACAGTTCAGTAGGAAAACCGGTGATGACCTGCGGCTATGTGGTTCTCGACGGTTGTTGACGGAGGTGTCGAGTGTGCATGGTGGGGTGAAGTTCTACACCGGCCGTGCAGTCGACGCGCGGCGTTATGTCGAGGCCGACAATTTCGGGGCTGATGACTATTACCTGGGTGAGGGGTCGGGGGTGGCCGACCGCTACGTCGTCTCTGGCAGCAAGGTCGAGCGGGCGCCGGCGATGGATGCCGAGACGTACGAGCGATGGGTGAGCGGTCTTGATGTCGAGACCGGGCAGCCGAAGGGACGCCTACGCAAGGAGGGTGTGAAGTTCGTCGAGGTCACGGTGAACGGACCAAAGTCGTGGTCGCTGGCGGCGGCTGCGCATCAGGATGTTTCTGTGGCGTACGACGCGGCTCAGCGGAGGGCGGCCGAGCAGATCTTGGCGTGGGTGGGGGAGCACGCGACGACACGGGTGGGGCCTCAAGGGCGTCAGGTGCAGGTGCGGGTCGATCAGTTGGACGCAGCGGTGGTGGCGCACCGTACGTCTCGGGCGGGGGATCCGCATTGGCATCTGCATCTGCAGGTCTCCTCACGGGTATGGGCGCAGGGCAAGTGGCGGGGGCTGCACACGGTCGGGTTCCGGGAGAGCATCGCTGCGATCAACGGGATCGGGCACGCGGCGGTGATGACCGACCCCAGCTTCCGGGCGGCGCTGGCTGCGCACGGCTATCACCTGGATCTAGTCTCGGGGGAGGTCATCGAGCTCGAGGCGTACGGGGAGGCGTTCTCGGCGCGGTCGAAGCAGATCGGGCACAACATCGATCGGTACGAGACCCTGTGGCGGGGTGAGCATCCGGGAGGGGAGCCGGGTCCGCGGCTGCGGCAGGCATGGGATCGTCGGGCGTGGGCTGATGAGCGTCCGGACAAGGTGGTGCCCACCTCTGGAGCGGAGTTGGAGAAGCACTGGCGCGATGAGCTGGCCGAGCTCGGGTTCCGTATGCCGCGGCGGTCGGTGGACCTGCTGGCGCCGTGGCCGGGGATGGTCGACCGGGACGGGTTGGCGGCGGAGGCCCTGAGTCGCCTGGGTGCTCGGCGGTCAGCCTGGAGCCAGGCCGATGCTCGGGGTGAGGCTGAGCAGCTCGTCGCCGAGAGTGGGCTCGTCGTCGCGGCGGGCGTGCGGGGCGAGGTGGCAGAGGACGTGGCTGCTCGGATCATCGCGGCGTCGGTGCCGTTGCTGGGTCGCGACGATGTCCCGGTGGATGTACGGGCGTTGACCTCGCCTCGGGTGGCGGCGGTCGAGCGGCAGCTGATCCGGCGCTTCGCTGGCAGGGCCGGGGAGCAGGGGCGGCGTGTGGACCTGAGCCGGGCCCGGCGCACGATCGCGGGGTTGGGGCGTGACCAGATCGCAGCAGTGGCCTACCTAGCGGGTAGCGAGCAGCTGGTCGTCATTGAGGGCGCGGCGGGGGCGGGCAAGACGGCGGCGCTCGCGGCCACGCGGCGGATTCTGGGGATGCAGCGGCGGCGGATGGTGGTGGTCTCGCCGACCTTGAAGGGCGCCAAGGTCGCCGCCGGTCACGTCGGCGGATCGGCGTACTCGGCGGCCTGGTTGCTGCGGCAGTACGGGTTCCGGTGGGACGACCACGGGCACTGGGATCACGTCGAGACCATTCCGCACGAGGCGGCGTGGCTGCGCCGAGGGGACCTGTTGGTCGTTGACGAGGCCGGGATGCTCGACCAAGACAGCGCCGTCGCATTGGTCAAGATCGCCGACGCCACCCGAGCTCGGTTGGCGTTGGTCGGCGACCGGCATCAGCTCCCGGCGGTGGGTCGGGGTGGCGTACTCGATCTTGCTTGTCACTACGCCGGTGACTGTCATGTCGACCTGGATGGCGTGCGGCGCTTCGCGGACCCGGAGTACGCCAAGATCAGCCTGTGGATGCGCGCCGGGAAGCGACCTGAGGCGGTCTTCGACCGATTGCTCGCGCGCGGTGAGATCGTCGTACACGCCTCCGAGGTGGAACAGCTCGCCGCACTGGCTGACGCTGCCGCGACCGCGGAGCAGGATGTCGCAGTGGTGGCCGATACCCGTGAACAGGTCGCCAGGATCAACGGACTTGCCCAACAAGAGCGAGCGGCGGCGCTCGACCCGAGCTGCAGGTTCGCAACGAGGAAGGGCGAGCAGATCGAGGCCGGTGACCGGGTCGCGACCCGCCGCAACAACCCCGACGCGGACGTCGCCAACCGCGAGACCTGGACCGTGCACGAGGCCGACCGCAAGGGCGTCGTGCTCCAGAGCCACGTCCACGGCCGCTCCGGCCGTCGCCGTGTGTCGTGGGACTACGCCCAAGACCATCTCGAGCTGGCGTACGCGACCACGACCTATGGCGTCCAGGGCGAGACCGTCGCCGTCGCCCATGTCGCGGTCGGCACCCACACCAGCGCCTCTTCGGCGTACGTCGGTATGACCCGAGGTCGCGTCCGCAACGTTGCCCACCTGGTTGCCGACTCGATCGACGACGCACGGAAACAATGGGTCGAGGCCTTCAGCCGCGACCGCGCTGACCTCGGGCCCACTCACGCCGCTCAGCGCGCCGCGGAAGACATCGAGCGGTACGGACCGCGGCAGATACGCCGTGCTCGAGGATCTGCGGGAACTGGCATGGACGGCCTCGCCCGTCGACCAGCGGCGACCTCGAACACGCATGGGATTGGACTCTGACAGGCTCTCATCGACTCCAAGAGACATACCAGGTGGGTTGAGCCGTGGCGCCGTACCTCCCGATTCCGGGTTGCTCGCCCGCGTCATCCCCAGGGACGGCCGTTAACGGGATCGACCCGGCGCTCGCGGCGCGACGGTGTCTCAGGCGACTGCGGAGGCAGCGGCTCGTATCCACGGATCTGAGCGTTCCCGGTGCTTTCCGGACCGAGAACGCGAGAGAAGTCGAAGTCGAAGATGTCGACGGTCTTGGCCGGGGTGGCCTGCGCGATCGCCGGGGTCCAGCAGGTCCGGATCTCCTCGGGCAGGTTGAGTTCGTCCCAGAGGTCGATGAGCAGAGCGCCGTCGAGCCAACGGAGCATCGAGTGGGGGAGTCCCCAGCGGATCAGGATCTCGTACGCCCGGGCACGGTCGGTGCGGTCGCTCAGGTCCCAATGGGTCTGGCGGGTGTGGTTGACCATGTCAGGCACGTGGAGGATGACGAAGCAGGTTGGCGGGCCCACGTTCCACAGCATGTTCGGGACCCAGAACGGTTCGACTCCAGGAACGGTCCGTTCTTTGAAGTCGACGTGGGTCCGAACCGAGAGCTCGAGTCCGGTCACATGAAGGATCCGCTCGGCAACCTTGAGCGCCGGCGACTTCGCGCCACGTTCATACGCCGACAGTGTGGCCTGGGACGTGCCAGCCCGCTCGGCGAGCTCGGCCTGGGAGAGGCCGGCAACCCGTCGGGCCAACTTCAGAAGCCTGGTTCCCTCGATCAAGCCAGGATATCCGATCAGACATGCACATCCGATCGGATCTAAAAACGGGGTCCGCTGGGGACCCCTGCACACCTACCTCCTGCACATGGCTCGCCGCTGATGGTTGGCGCTGGTCCTCGACAACCTCGCAGGGGCCACCGGTCACCGGTCACGGCGATCCGAAACCCGCCAACAGGTAGGAACATCGTGAACACCACTCACATCCCGTTCCCGGAGCGCGACTCCGAGGAGCTTCTCACCCTGATCGAGACCGCCGAGATCCTCCGGGTCCCGGTCAACACGCTGCGCTGGTGGCGCCAGCTCGGCACCGGACCGCGGTTCTTCAAGATCGGTCGCCGCCTGGTCACCACCGTCGGCGATGTCCGCAGCTACATCCGCCAGCAACGCCGCAACGGCTGGCCGGGCACGCGACACGACGGGCCGGGCGCAGCATGAACGGCCCGCAGCACTACCGCGCCCAGCGTGGCGGCGTCGAGGACCGCTGGCGCAAGCGCGTCAAGGACGAGCACGGCAACACGATCGAGGTCCCGTCCGCGGTCGCCGGCACCGTCACCCGCTGGCGCGCCCGCTACGTCGACCCGGCAGGCGAGGAACGCACCCGCCACTTCCAGCGCAAGGCAGACGCCCAGAGCTGGCTCGACCAGCAGATGGCCGCGGTCATTCGCGGCGACCACGTTGCGCCCAAGGACGCCAAGCTCACCGTCGGTGAGTGGGCAGACAAGTGGCTCCAGGGTTACGGCACCAGACGCAAGTCGACCGTGACCCAGGCCAAGACGCACCTCAAGCTCATCAAGGAGACCTTCGCCGCGGTCCCGCTCAGCGCAGTGCGCCCCTCCGACGTACGTGCCTGGTCCGCGGTCCTCAAGGCCGAGGGCTACTCGACCTCCTACGTCTACGCACTTCACTCCAGGCTCTCGCAGCTGTTCACCGAAGCCGTCCACGACGGCCTGGTGGTTCGTAACCCGTGCTCGCGGCGTACGTCGCCGGGCATGGGACGACAGCGACCGTACGTCGCCACCACCCAGCAGATCTGGCGTCTGTACGACCTGGTGCCGATCGGCGTACGGCCCGCCATCCTGCTCGGTGCCCACGCCGGGCTGCGGCTCGCGGAAGCTGCGGCGCTGCGGCCGAGCGATGTGGACTTCAAGACCGGGGTGATAAACCCCGCCATCCAGTGGCCTGACGAGCCGCTCAAGTCCGAGACCAGCCAGACCGCCATCCCGATCCCGACCCAGATGGTGCGGGAGCTCGCGACCGCGGTGAAGCGCGCTCGCGGGCGCAGCATCCTGACCGACGAGTGGGGCAAGCCGGCGAGCCCGTGGACCATCGAGCGGGCGATGCGTGCCGC
The DNA here is from genome assembly GCF_040613495.1 of Nocardioides sp. NPDC006273. Classification (NCBI taxonomy): domain Bacteria; kingdom Bacillati; phylum Actinomycetota; class Actinomycetes; order Propionibacteriales; family Nocardioidaceae; genus Nocardioides; species Nocardioides sp. NPDC006273. Next base: position 143,283 of record NZ_JBEXSD010000001.1, read on the forward strand.
GCGCCGGCAGGTCCGTGGTTTGCCGGAGGACTTCCGCTTTCACGACCTGCGTCACTACTTCGCCTCCCTGCTCATCGCCTCCGGGGTCGACGTCAAGATCGTGCAGGCACGGCTCCGGCACGCCTCGGCCAAGACGACACTCGATACGTACGGCCACCTCTGGCCCGACCGCGACGACACCTCCCGTGCCGCGGTGGCGAAGGTCTACGCCCAGCGTCCAGCGCCGAAGATCGACCGTCCGACGTCGGCATCAGCGGACCCGCCGGGGATGTCGATCTGAGCGCTGACGGTTCTCCTGCGGAATCCCTGCGGAATTTCGGTCGAGCAGAGAGAACGAAAGTGGCCCCCGAACCTGCAAATCGGCAGGTCAGGGGCCACTTATATACTAGAACGAATTCTAGATGTCGTAGTAGAGCTCGAACTCGTGCGGGTGCGGGCGGAGCTGGATCGGGAGGATCTCGTCGTTGGTCTTGTAGTCGATCCAGGTCTCGATCAGGTCGGGGGTGAAGACGTCGCCCACGGTGAGGAAGTCGTGGTCGTTCTCCAGCGCCGACAGGACGGCCCCGAGGGAGGTCGGGACCTGGTTGATCTCGGCCATCTCGTCGGGCGGCAGCTCGTAGATGTCCTTGTCGATCGGAGCGGGCGGCTCGATCTTGTTCTGGATACCGTCGATGCCGGCGAGCAGCAGGGCGGAGAAGGCGAGGTAGGGGTTCGAGGACGGGTCCGGGAACCGGGTCTCGACGCGCTTGGCCTTCGGGTTGGTGCCCGTGATCGGGATGCGGACCGCGGCGGAGCGGTTGCGCGAGGAGTAGACCAGCGAGATCGGAGCCTCGAAGCCCGGCACCAGGCGGTGGTAGGAGTTCACGGTCGGGTTGGTGAACGCCAGGACCGACGGAGCGTGCTTCAGGATGCCGCCGATGTACCAGCGGGCCATGTCGGAGAGGCCGCCGTAGCCGGTCTCGTCGTAGAACAGCGGCTCGCCGGCGTTCCAGATCGACTGGTGGACGTGCATGCCCGAGCCGTTGTCGCCGAAGACGGGCTTCGGCATGAAGGTGACGGTCTTGCCGGCCTCCCAGGCGGTGTTCTTGACGATGTACTTGAACTTCATCACATCGTCGGCAGCCTTGAGCAGCGTGTCGAACCTGTAGTTGATCTCGGCCTGGCCGGCGGTGCCGACCTCGTGGTGGGCGCGCTCGACGAGCAGGCCGGAGGCCTCGAGGTTCTTGACCATTCCGTCGCGCAGGTCGGCGAAGTGGTCGGTGGGGGAGACCGGGAAGTAGCCGCCCTTGTAACGTGTCTTGTAGCCCAGGTTGTTCGAGCCGTCGGGGTTCTTGTCCGCGCCGGAGTTCCACCAGGCCTCGACGGAGTCGATCTTGTAGAACGACTCGCCCTCGGAGGTGCTGTAGGCGACGTTGTCGAAGATGAAGAACTCCGCCTCGGGAGCGAAGAAGGCGGTGTCACCGATGCCGGTCGAGGCGAGGTACGCCAGCGCCTTGCGCGCGATGTTGCGCGGGTCGCGCGAGTAGGCCTCGCCGGTGATCGGGTCGTGCACGAAGTACATCAGCGCGAGGGTCTTCGCGGTGCGGAACGGGTCGATGTACGCAGTCGTGACGTCCGGGTACAGCGCCATGTCGGACTCGTTGATCGTCTGGAAGCCGCGGATCGACGAGCCGTCGAAGGCCTGGGGCTCCAGGGTGAACGACGACACCGGCACCGTGAAGTGCTGCTGAACGCCGGGCAGGTCGACGAAGCGGATGTCGACGAACTCGACTCCCTCGTCAGAGATGAACTTCAAGAGTTCGTCGTCAGTGCTGAACATCAATCCTCCTTGGCTCACCCGTGCGGGCAGAGCCAGATAGGTCTCTCGCGATCGAGGCCGGGCCCTCGTGGACTCGACCGTGCCACGCAAATTACGAAGGGACGGTTGCACAGGAGTGTCGCAAATGTTTCGGGCGTGTAACAGGTTGTGTGATTTGATCGGCAACCATCCCGATCTCACCCCTCAAGACATCTCCGCCTACGATTGGCCGATGTGACCGGTTCCGCCACCCCTGTGACGCCTACTCTGCCTTACCCGACCGCGAGCTGGGGTAGGCGCGTCCTGGCGCTCTTCATCGACTGGCTCGCGTCGTCGCTGGTGGCCTCGGTCTTCCTCGGCGTACGTGCGCTGCCCTTCGGGTCCCTGATCGCCGGCGTCGACCCGCGGCCGATCGACAACCTGTGGATCCTGGTGGTCTTCATCGTCCAGACGGCAGCCTTCACCGCGCTGGGCGGCGGCTCGTTCGGCAAGCTCGTCACCCGGCTGCGTACGGTGCGGGTCTCGCCGGGCACCCCGGACGTACGCCCGCCGGATCCACTGCGGAGCATCGCGCGCCAGGTCCTGGTCGTCCTCGTGATTCCGCCGTTGGTCTTTCGCGGCGACCGACGTGGGCTGCACGATCTGGTGGCAGGCACCGCGACGGTGACGCTCGAGACCTATCGACACGTGTTTCGCCGGGTGGGTTGAGCACCCCGCGAGGGTAGGTTGGAGCGGTACGCCGCAAGCAGCGGCACACACGAAGGGAAGCTCAATGACGCACAACCGTACTCTCGGGCCACGTGGCCTCTGGCGCCGCGCTGCTGCAGCGGGCGTGCTGGCCGTATCAGTCTCAGGCCTGGTCGCCTGTGGCGGTGGTGAAGGCGCTGGCGGCGCCAGCGAGGGGGAGTCGGTCTCCGCCGAGGAGATGACCGAGGTCATGAAGAAGGCGACCGACATCGACACCGCCCACTTCACCACGAACATGGACGCGAAGGTCTCGGGTCAGGCCGTCTCGATGACCGGCGAGGGCGACATCCAGATGGAGCCGTCGGCCCACCACTCCACGATGAAGATGAGCGGTGGCTCGATGGACATGGATCTCGAGACCATCCTCGTCGACGACAATATCTACATCAAGGGCATGATGGGCGACTCGTGGATGACCGCGACCGCCGACCAGCTCGAGCAGATGGGCGGCACCAGCCTGGAGTCGATGAGCAACCCGCTCGCCTTCTTCGACGGCATGGAGGAGTCGATCAAGTCCGCCGAGTTCGAGGGCGAGGAGAAGCTCGACGGCACCGACACCGAGCACTACAGCTTCACCGTCGACTCCGCCGGTCTCGCCAAGAGCCTCGGCGCCGACAGCAGCAAGGGCATGCCCAAGACGATCGAGCAGGACATCTGGGTCGACGGCGACGGCCTCCTCCGCAAGGCCGAGGTCGCCATGGGCGACATGGGCACCGTCGAGATGGTCCTCTCCAAGCTCGGCGAGGACGTCTCCATCGAGGCGCCGCCCGCCGACCAGGTCACCGACATGCCGAGCATGGCCGGCTGATAGGTCAGCTCGAGACGCAGCGTTCAGGACGCAGCAGGGCCGGTCCCCGAGCGGGGACCGGCCCTTTGCCATCTCAGGCTGGTTCAGCGGCTGAGCAGGATCCGACTGAGCAGGTTCAGCGGCCGCGCAGGTTGCCGCGCATGCCCTTCATCGAGGTCGGGACGGGGCCCTTCGGGATCGGCACGGCACCGCGGGTGGCGTCGACCGCCTTGAGGCGGTTGATGATGTCGGTGATCTCGGGCCCGGCGACCTTGCGGCCGATCTTGGTGACGTGCTTGGTCAGCCGCGGCAGCGGGATCTCGTCCTCACCGTTGCCGGCGACGATGGTCGTGATCGGGACCTCGCCCAGGACCCGGGCGTGGTTGCGCTTGGTGCTGGCCAGCAGCGAGCGGACCTTGCTCGGGCTGTTGCCCTCGCCGACGAGGACGACCCCCGGAGGGCCGACCACCCGGTGGACCAGCGTCTGGCTGCGCGGCTCGACGCCCACGGCCTGGGTGACCGTCCAGCCTCGGCGGAGCATGGTCAAGGCTGCGTACCCGCCGCCGACCTGGCCATCGAGCCGGGCGTACATCACCTTCTGGGCACGCCGCGAGAACACCACCATGGCGGCCAGGAGGCCGGCCAGGAGGGCACCGACGATCGTGAAGATCCAGGAGAAGATGCCCTCGCCGGGGAGGAACCAGAAGATCACGCCGGCGACCGCGGCGACGACCACGAAGATGGCGCCGAGGATGAGGCCGATCTTCGGGTCTGACTGCTTGGTGAGCTTGTAGGTCTCCACCATCTGCTGGCGGCGACTCATGGTGCTCGGGTCGGTCTGGGACATCTTCCTCTTTCAGTCTTCAGATTTCGTACGCTGCGTCAGGCGCTGGTCTCGACAGGCTCGACGGTCTCGACAAGCTCGACCACCGTAGACTTGCGTGCTTCGATCGCCTGACGGTACAGCCGACCGGCGCGGTAGGACGAACGAACGAGCGGACCGGACATGACACCGGAGAAGCCGATCTCCTCGGCCTCGGTCTGGAGCTCGACGAACTCCTCGGGCTTGACCCAGCGCTCGACCGGGTGGTGACGCACGCTCGGACGCAGGTATTGCGTGATCGTGATCAGCTCGCAGCCGGCGCCGTGCAGGTCGCGCAGCGCCTCGGAGACCTCTTCGCGGGTCTCGCCCATGCCGAGGATCAGGTTGGACTTGGTCACCAGGCCGAAGTCGCGGGCCTGGGTGATCACATCCAGGCTGCGCTCGTAGCGGAACGCGGGACGGATCCGCTTGAAGATCCGCGGGACGGTCTCGACGTTGTGGGCGAGGACCTCGGGGCGGGACTCGAAGACCTCGGTGAGGAGCTCCGGGATGCCGTTGAAGTCGGGGATGAGGTTCTCGACGCCGGTCTCGGGGTTGAGCTCGTGGATCTGCTTGACCGTCTCGGCGTAGAGCCAGGCGCCGCCGTCGGCCAGGTCGTCGCGGGCGACGCCGGTGATCGTGGCGTACTTCAGGCCCATGGTCTGCACGGACTCGGCCACGCGGCGCGGCTCGTCACGGTCGAGGTCCTGCGGCTTGCCGGTGTCGATCTGGCAGAAGTCGCAGCGGCGGGTGCACTGGTCGCCACCGATGAGGAAGGTGGCCTCGCGGTCCTCCCAGCACTCGAAGATGTTGGGGCAGCCGGCCTCCTGGCACACCGTGTGCAGGCCCTCGGACTTCACCAGCGCGGTGAGCTCCTTGTATTCGGGCCCCATCTTCGCTTTGGTCTTGATCCACTCGGGTTTGCGTTCGATCGGGGTCTGCGCGTTGCGGACCTCGAGACGGAGGAGCTTGCGACCTTCTGGGGCAGGAGCTTGAGTCACCCCACAAGCGTACGCCGCGGGGGCGCGGAACCCCGAAGCCAGGTTGTTACTGGTCGGTCACAGGCTGGGGGAGAGCAGCGGAACCCTGGGGGTCTTGGCCGGGTCCGCCTTTGCTGGATCAGGCCGTGGGTCCAGGCTCGGACCGGGCTCGTAGTCACGCCAGGAGAGCATCTCGGCGACCTTCTCGTGGAGCACCGGCATCGCCTCGGCGTTGCCGATCTGCCGCCCTGCCTCGATCGAGAGCGTCGTCACCCCGGCGTCGGAGATCCCGCACGGCACGAACCGCTCGTACCACCCCAGGTCGACGTCGCAGTTGAGCGCGATGCCGTGCATCGTCACGTGCTGACTGACCCGCAGCCCGATCGCGCCGACCTTGCGCTCCAGGCGGCGTACGCCGTCCGGGGTCTCACCCGCAGGCAGCCACACGCCGCTGCGGCCAGGGACCCGGTAGACGGTGACCCCGAACTCGGCGCAGGTCAGGATCATCGCCTGCTCCAGGCGGCGGACGAAATCGACGACCTTGACCTTCTCGGGCAGCCGCACGATCGGGTAGGCGACGATCTGGCCGGGGCCGTGGAAGGTCACCTCACCGCCGCGGTCGACGTCGATCACCGGCGCGCCACCGGGATCCGCCGGCCGGTCCTCGGGCTTCGTACGTTTCCCGGCGGTGTAGGTCGGCGGGTGCTCGAGCAGCAGCACCGTGTCGGGCTCTGCCCGGTCGACCACGCGCTGATGGATCTGCTTCTGCAGCTCCCAGGCGTCCAGGTAGTCGATCGTCCCGACATCGACGAAGCGCAGCTCACTCACATCGAGATCGTACGCCCCGCGCCGAGCGAGCCGGGCAGTGACCGGAACGGTGGAACGCCGGCTCGGCCGGATAACGGTTTGGCGATATCCCGGCGGGGGTAAAGAGAATGTGTGCAGAATGCGCGTGTTTCGACCGGCCGCGCTCGGGAGCGATCGGTCTTCGGATCAGTCTTGAAAGGCACAGACGTGCACACCATGAAGTACGGCCGCCGACTTGCGGCGGCCGCTCTCGCGCTCAGCGCGATGTCCACCCTCGCCGCGTGTGGGAGCGAGGACTCCGGAAAGGACTCGGCGGCCGATGCCGCCGATGCCGCACCGGCGTTCAAGGAAGGCGCAAAGCTGTCGGAGGCCGAGGCCACCGACGTGTTCGAGAAGGCTGCCGAGTCGATGAGCACGGCCCACGTCGCCATCTCCCTCGATGCCGTCGAGGAGGGCGAGGCCGTGGCGGGAAAGGGCGAGGGCGACTTCCAGCTCGACCCGCTGGCCTTCAGCGTGAAGGGCGAGGTCACCGACTCCTCCGGCGCGAATGCGGTGGAGTTCGTCACGATCGAGGACGAGGTGTACGCCAACATGGACGGCGAATGGGTCAAGGGCGGTTTCGTCGCGTTGATGGCCGTCATGATGCCGCCTCCGAATCTCTTTCTCGACTCGGTCACGGGCGCCATCGCCGACGGCTCCACGACCTATGTCGGACAGGAGTCGGTGAGCGGTGTCGACACCGCTCACTACACGTTCGCCGCGGGCGAGACGGACTTCGGAGCAGAAGGCTCACATGTCGATGTCAACATCGACGCCGAGAACCAGCTGATCCGTCTGGGGATGGACGGTGGAGACGCCGGGACGGTCGCCTTCGACTTCTCCGCCCACGGTGAGCCGGTGACCATCGAGAAGCCGGCTGGTGACGTCACCGACATGTCGGACATGGACATGGGCTGACCCGTCGTAGCGGAGCCCTAGACCCAGCCTCAACGCGCAGCGGCGCGGTCCGTGAAGGACCGCGCCGCTGCGTACGAGCTGATGCTCAGAGCTCGAAGGCTCCGGCCTCCAGGCGCTTCTTGACGTCCTGCAGGAAACGGCCGGCGTCGGCACCGTCGACCAGGCGGTGGTCGTAGGTGAGCGCGACGTTGACCATGTAGCGCACCGCGATCGTCTCGCCGAGGTCCGGGTCGTCGATGACGACCGGGCGCTTCACGACCGCACCCGGGCCGAGGATGGCGACCTGCGGCTGGTTGATGATCGGGGTGTCGAAGAGCGCACCGAACGACCCCAGGTTGGTGATCGTGAAGGTGCCACCGGAGAGCTCGTCCGGGGTGATCTTGTTGTTGCGGGTGCGGTCGGCCACGTCGGCGATCTTCTTCGCGATGCCCGCGATCGACAGGTCGCCGGCGTCCTTGACGACCGGGGTCAGCAGGCCCTTCGGGGTGTCGACGGCGAAGGCGATGTTCTCGCGGTCGTAGTAGGTGACCGTGCCGGCCTCGATGTCGATCCCGGCGTTGAGCTTCGGGTGCACCTTGAGCGCGTCGATCGCGGCCTTGGCGAAGAACGGCAGGTAAGTCAGCTTGACGCCCTCACGCTGCTGGAACCCGGCCTTGTTGGCCTCGCGGAGGCGGGCGATGTTGGTGACATCGACCTCCATGACCTGGGTCAGCTGTGCTGCGGTGTGCAGCGACTCGGTCATCCGCTCGGCGATCACCTTGCGCAGGCGCGAGATCTTCTCGGTGGTGCCACGCAGCGGCGACGGGGACGCGGGGGCAGCGGACGACGCGGCCGGAGCGTTCGAGGCCGCCGGAGCCGCAGCTTCCGGGGCAGCGGCGGGAGCCGACTTGGCCGCGGCCGCCTGGAGGATGTCCTCCTTGCGGACCCGGCCGCCGACGCCGGAGCCCTGCACGCTGTCGAGGTCGACGTTGTGCTGGGCCGCGAGCTTGCGCACCAGCGGGGTCACGTAGCCGCCGGGCTGGATCGCCGGGGAGCTCTCGGTGGTCGGCTTGGCGTGAGCAGGGGCGGCGGGAGCAGCGGGAGCGGGCTTGGCAGCGGCCGGGGCAGGGGTCGGCTCGGGGGCCGGCTCCGGGGTGGGCTCAGCAGCGGGCTCCGGCTCGGGCTCCGGCTCGGGAGTGGGCTCGGGGGCCGGAGCGGCGGACTCGGGCTCCGCAGCCGGCGCGGCGCCGGCCTCACCGACGAGCGCGAGCGCGGCGCCGACCTCGACGGTCTCGTCCTCGGCGACCTTGATCTCGATCAGGGTGCCGGCGACCGGCGAGGGGATCTCGGTGTCGACCTTGTCGGTGGAGACCTCGAGGAGCGCCTCGTCGACAGCGACCTCGTCGCCGACCTGCTTGAGCCAGCGGGTGACGGTGCCCTCGGTGACCGACTCACCCAGCGCGGGGAGGGTGACCTCGGTGGCGTTGCCGCCGGCGGGCTTGGCCTCAGCCTTGGGCTCGGCGGGGGTCTCGGGCGCGGCGGGAGCTTCCGGCTCGGCCGGAGCCTCGGGCTCCGCGGCGGGAGCGGACGCCTCGGCGGGCTCCTCCGCAGGCGCGTCGGGCTCGGCCGGGGTCTCGACAGGCTCGACCCCCTCAGAAGCGCCGGCCTCATCGGCCGCGCCGACGACGGCGAGCAGGCCACCGACCTCGACGGTGTCGTCCTCGGCAGCCTTGATCTCGATCAAGGTGCCGGCGACCGGCGAGGGGATCTCGGTGTCGACCTTGTCGGTGGAGACCTCCAGCAGGGCCTCGTCGACCGCCACGGTGTCGCCGACCTGCTTGAGCCAGCGGGTGACGGTGCCCTCGGTGACGGACTCGCCGAGTGCCGGGAGAGTTACTTCGGTGGCCATGGGTTCCTTCGTTCTACGTCTGTTCGTTGCTCTACTTGTATGTCCGGACACGCGCGCCGCCAGGACCGAGCTCGAGGGCTCGGTGCGGAGAAGGTCGCATCGGTCTGGGCCGACACCTGCCCGACGCACGCATGATGCCGCCAGAAGGGCGGCCGAGGGCGTCGATCACGGCCCCATCTTGTCACTACCCTTGCAGCGCTGTGTCAACCGGACCACTACTGAGCGGTAGCCATCTCGCGTACGTAGTCCACCAGTGTCGCCACCGCCACACCCGTGCCTCCGGGAGTGAGATGGCCGGACGCGCCGCCGCTGTTGAAGGACGGTCCGGCGATGTCGAGGTGGGCCCACGGCAGGCCGCCGGTGAACTCGCGCAGGAACGCGGCGGCGTACAGCCCGCCACCCGGGCGGATCCAGTCGTGCTGGTTGAGGTCGGCCACCTTGGAGGAACGGATCCGCTCGTCCATCCATTCCGGGATGGGCATCGGCCACATCTGCTCGCCGGCCACGTCGGCGGCAGCGAGGACGCGGTCGACGATCTCCTTCGACCCGAGCACGCCGCCGACCCGGTCGCCCAGCGCCAGCACCATGTGACCGGTGAGCGTGGCCACGTCGATGATCGCGTCCGGCGAGACCTCGGTCGCCCGGACCAGGGCGTCGGCGAGGATCATCCGGCCCTCGGCGTCCATGTTGGAGACCTCGACGGTCTTGCCGCCGTAGTGGGTGACCACGTCGCCGGGCCGGTAGGACGAGCCGGAGACCATGTTCTCCGCCATCGGGACGAACGCGGAGATCTTCACCGGCAGGCCGAGGCGGGCGATCGCGAAGGTCGCCTGGGCGACGGCGGCGGCCCCTGCCATGTCCGACTTCATCGTGGACATCGAGTTGCCCGGCTTGATGGTCAGGCCGCCGGAGTCGAAGGTGATGCCCTTGCCGACCAGCGCGATGTGGCCGCGGGCGTCGTCGGGGGAGTAGGTCAGCTCGACCAGGCGCGGCATCGCCGCCGATCCCATGCCGACGGCGAGGATGCCGCCGCAGCCGAGGTCGGCCAGCTGCTTCTCGTCGTAGACGGTCGTCTCCACGCCGTCGACCAGCCCGGCCACGTGAGCGATGGCGTCGGCGAACGCCGGGGGAGTCAGGTCGGCGGGCGGCACGTTGACCCATTCGCGGGTGCCGGCGATCGCCTGCGCGACGATCTGCGCCTCCTCGAAGGCGGTGACCGCATCGCTACGCCGCGCGATCGCGCTCAGGAACGCGACGTCGCTCGGCCCCTTGCCCTCCTGCTTCGACCCGGCCTTGTCCGACTTGCCCGCGCCCGACTTCGCCGAGCTCGACTTGTAGGAGGTGTAGGTGTAGCTGCCGAGGAGGTAGCCCTCAGTGACCGCGCGGACCAGCTCGGGAGTGTCGGCCGGAAGAGCCACGGCGACGGAGGTCGCGTTGGGCACCGATCGGGCGGCGGCGCCGGCGGCGCGGCGTACGGCATCGGCCGAATGGCTCCCGTTCTCAAGCTTGCCGAGTCCGACCAGCACCAGGAGCTGGGCGCCGATCTCCTCGCCCGCGGGCAGGCGGGTGACCTCACCGGCCTTGCCGCTGACGCCGAGGGTGGCGAGCAGTCCGCGCCACCGGCGACCGTAGGCGGCCTTGACGTCCTCCGCGCCGGCGACCACCTCGACATCCTTCGCGCCCTGGCCGATACCGATGACCACCGCCTCGGCCCGGGTCTTGGCAGGAGAGGCGGTACGCAGCGTGTAGGTGATGTCAGGCAGGGTCACGCATTGCAGTGTAGGAGACGGCTGACGATCGCTGTGCGCAGCAGGCGGATCGTCAGCAGTCTCCGATGTGGGCACGCCGGGAGGGGGCGCGGACCGGGCTGTGCCGCTGAGGTGCGATAAGTTCGCAGTATGGCTGAAGAGACCTCCATGGGGGGCGGGTCGGAGCTGCTCCAGTCCCCTCTGCACAAAAATCACGTCGAGCTCGGCGCGAAGTTCGGTGAGTTCGGCGGCTGGTCGATGCCGCTGGAGTACGCCGGCGTCGTCAAGGAGCACACCGCGGTCCGTGAGGCGGTCGGGGTCTTCGACGTCAGCCACCTGGGCAAGGTCATGATCAGCGGGCCGGGTGCGGCCGAGTTCGTCAACGCCTCCTTCACCAACGACCTCAACCGGATCAAGCCCGGCAAGGCGCAATACACACTGTGCTGCGACGAGGAGACCGGCGGCATCGTCGACGACCTGATCGCCTACTACCGCGACGACGAGCACGTCCTGATCGTTCCCAACGCCGCCAACACCCCGGAGGTGGTGCGCCGGCTCGCGGCCGCCGCGCCCGAGGGGATCAATCTCGCCGACCACCACCGTGACTACGCGGTGCTGGCCGTGCAGGGGCCGAAGTCAGACGAGCTGCTCGAGGCGGTCGGTCTGCCGGCCGGCCACGAGTACATGTCCTTCGTGGAGGCCGCCGCTCCCGACGTGCTCGGTGACGAGATCGGCGTCGTCGTGTGCCGGTCGGGTTACTCGGGCGAGCGTGGCTACGAGCTGATCGTCGCCAACGAGGCCGCTGGCGCGCTCTGGGACGCGCTGCTGTCCCGGGGTGAGGAGCTCGGCGCGGTGCCGTGCGGCCTCGGCGCCCGCGACACCCTGCGTACGGAGATGGGCTACCCGCTCCACGGCCAGGACATCGCCCTGGACGTCACTCCCAACGAGGCCGGCCTGGGCTGGGCGGTCGGCTGGAAGAAGGACGCGTTCTGGGGCCGCGACAAGCTCGTCGCCGAGAAGGATGCCGGCCCGAAGCGCGCCCTGCGCGGCATCGTCGCCGTGGGCCGCGGCATCCCGCGCCCGCACATGTCGGCGTCGCTGACCGCCGACGTCCCGGTCGGCGAGGTCACCTCCGGCACCTTCTCGCCCACGCTGAAGAAGGGCGTCGGACTGGTGCTCGTCTCGACCACGGTCAACCCGGAGGCCGAGATCGGCATCGACGTCCGCGGCCGCCGCGAGATCTTCCAGCTCGCCAAGCCGCCCTTCGTCCCTTCGCACGTCCGGGAGGGCTGATGAGCATTCCTGACGTGCCCTCCGTGTTCAAGCAGCCCACCGCTGCCGAGCGACCCTGGTGGTGGCAGCTGGTGGACGCCTCGGGTGCCGAGGTGCCGATCGAAGGCGAGCTCGCCGGCCAGCGCTTCGCCAACCAGAGCGACGCCGAGTCGTGGGTGGGCGAGGTCTGGCAGGAGCTTCTCGACGCGGGTGTGGCCGCGGTGGTGCTGTTCGAGCACGACCGCCAGGTCTACGGCCCGATGAAGCTCTCCGCCTGAGGCTCTGCTGGCCCGGCTAGGCTCACGCGCGTGACTGCCTACGAGTTCAGCCAGGTCGACGTCTTCACCAACGAGCCGCTGCTGGGCAACCCGGTAGCCGTCGTGCACGGGGCCGATGGTCTCACCGACGAGCAGATGGCCGCCTTCGCGCGGTGGACCAACCTCTCCGAGACCACCTTTTTGCTGACGCCCACGGACCCGGCCGCCGACTACCGGCTGCGGATCTTCACGGTCAGTGGTGAGCTGCCCTTCGCGGGTCACCCGACGCTCGGTTCGGCGCACGCCTGGCTGGAGGCGGGTGGGAAGCCCAAGGGGGCGAACCTGGTGCAGGAGTGTGGCGTCGGGCTGGTCGAGCTTCGCCGCGACGAGCGGATCGCCTTCGCGGCGCCGGACCTGATCCGGGGCGGCGACGTCGATGAGGAGACCCTGGTAGCCATCGCGAAGGGTCTGCAGATCGCGCGGGACGACATCCAGGGCGCGCAGTGGTGCGACAACGGTCCGGGCTGGGTCGGGGTCATGCTGGCCGACGCGGAGGCCGTGCTCGCCGTGACGCCCGACCACGCCGCGCTGGGGGATCACAAGGTCGGTCTCGTCGGGCGCTACCCCGAGGGCAGCGAGTGCGCGGTCGAGGTCCGGGCCTTCTTCCCGGCCGACGGCGTCGCCTTCGAGGACCCGGTCACCGGCTCGCTCAACGCCGCGCTGGGGCAGTGGCTGGCGGGGTCGCAGCTGCCGGAGGCGTACGTCGCCTCGCAGGGGACCATCCTGAAGCGGAGTGGACGGGTGCACGTGGTCTCGACAGGCTCGACCACCGGGGGGTCGGTGTGGGTGGGCGGAGACACACTGACCACCATCCGCGGGACGCTCGAGCTCTGACCTAGGCTGGGGCCGTGCAGCCCTACCTCGATCTGTTGACCCGCATCCTCGACGAGGGTGTGGAGAAGTCCGACCGCACCGGGACGGGCACGCTCAGCGTCTTCGGTCATCAGACCCGCTACGACCTGGCCGAGGGTTTTCCCCTGCTGACCACGAAGAAGGTCCACACGCGGTCGGTCTTCGGGGAGCTGCTGTGGTTCCTGCGCGGTGACACCAACGTGCGCTGGCTCCAGGAGCGCGGCATCACGATCTGGGACGAGTGGGCCGACGAGAACGGCGACCTGGGCCCGGTCTACGGCTACCAGTGGCGCTCCTGGCCCACCCCCGACGGCCGTCACGTCGACCAGATCGCTCGGATCATCGACCAGATCAAGCAGGACCCCGACAGCCGCCGCCACGTCATCTCCGCGTGGAACCCGGCCGACATCGACGACATGGCGCTGCCGCCGTGCCACACGCTGTGCCAGTTCTACGTCGCCGACGGCAAGCTGAGCCTGCAGCTCTACCAGCGCTCCGCGGACGTGTTCCTGGGGGTGCCGTTCAACATCGCCTCCTACGCCCTGCTCACCCACATGGTCGCCCACGTGACCGGCCTCGAGCCGGGTGAGTTCGTGCACACCCTCGGCGACGCCCACCTCTACAGCAACCACCTGGACCAGGCCCGTCTCCAGCTCACCCGCGAGCCGCGGCCGCTGCCGACGCTTCGGCTCAACCCGGAGGTCAAGGACATCGACGCCTTCGAGCTCGAGGACATCACGGTGGAGGGCTACGACCCGCACCCCGTCATCAAGGCTCCCATTGCCGTCTGAAGCATTGCCGGCTGAGGCCGGTTCCGGGCGCATCGTCATGGTGGCTGCGGTGGCGGAGAACGGCGTCATCGGCAACGGCCCGGACATCCCCTGGAGGATCCCCGGCGAGCAGGCCGAGTTCAAGGCGATCACGATGGGTCACACGCTCGTCATGGGTCGCACCACCTTCGAGTCCATCGGCCGCCCGCTTCCGGGCCGCACGACCGTCGTCCTGACGAAGGACGAGACCTGGTCGTACGACGGCGTCCTCGTCGCCCACGACATCGACACCGCTCTCGCCCTGGCTGCGGGGGAGCAGGGCGACACGATCATTGCCGGGGGAGCGCAGGTCTACGAGGCCGCTTTCCCCTACGCCACCGACCAGGTCATCACTCGCGTCCACCTCACGCCAGAGGGCGATGTCTTCTACCCGTCCTTCGACGAGACGGAGTGGGTCGAGATGAAGCGCGAGCCGCACGAGGCTTACGACCGAGTCTTCCTGACTCGCGTCGAGGTGGCCGACACCGCCGACCCCGGCGAGCTCTGGCCCGTCTACCAGGAGGTCTGGGGTGATGAGACCCGCGACGCCTTCGACGGCATTTGGGCAGCGCACAGCGCCCGGGACGGCTTCAAGATCGCCGCTGTCCGTCGCGGAGGCAACCTGGTCGGTTTCGCGTGGGCGTACGTCGGGCAGCGCGGTCAGCCGTGGTCCGACCGGATCACCGAGGCCCTGCCGGCGGTCGCCGAGGAGTGGGTCGGCCGACATTGGGAGGTGGCCGAACTAGGGGTGTTGGACCAGTGGCGTGGCTACGGTCTCGGGCGAGCATTGCTCCGCGCTGTCACCGATGTACCGTGCGAACGCATGGTCCTGGAGACCGATGCGGACGAGAGCAAACCGGCCCATCGCCTCTATCTGTGCGAGGGCTGGCTTGACATCGCCCGCGTGCCAGACACAGACAACGTCCTTATGGGCAAACTGCAAGCACCCGGGTCGACGGTTGATCCTCCCTCGTAGAACGGGGGCTACGAGAGAGGATCCGAGCTTGTGAAGCGTTCACAAGCTCGGATCCTCTGTAATAGCGGCCGATCAGTCCCCTGCCATAGAGAGCCCGGAGCCGATCGCGTCATGATCGGCCCCCGCTTGTAGGCCCCGCAGTCTTGTCTGCAAGGACACCGACAATGAGCCAATACACGTAGACCCGCGAGTTCCCTGAGTCCGATGTGAGTGCGCCGATCCCGATGCACCGGAATCTGTCGGTGCTCGCACGTATGTTCGGCACATGTGGATCACTACGACCGAAGCCGTGCTCCGGCTCGCCGACCTGCACCTGCTGGGCGAGGCCCAGGCGAAACGGGTGCTGCGTGCGGGACTGGCCGGGCCGCGGCACCGGGTGGGGGCTGCATACTTCTATGAGAACGAACGGTTCCAAGAGCTGCTCGCGCGGCCGAGGTGCAGCGATGAGGCGCTGGACCGATGGCGGCCGTTCATCGCCCGCGTCGGACGTCAGCGACCCCTCGACCTGAACGCCACCTGGGAGGAGCAGGCCGCGGTCATGGCAGCGCATTGGCGCCTGCCGCTGCTGACCGCCTTCCAGATAGCCGCAAGGAAGCCGCTCCCGCTGGTGGCGACCCTCGGCGCTTGGGCGGTCTTCGTCGCCGACCTCGTCGGCCTGGACAGGGCAGACCTGCGGCTCGAGCCACCAGGGATCTGGGCGGAAGACTTCACCAACACCTGGCTCCCGATCGAGAACGGCCCGGCCTGGACGATGTGGGGTGCGCCGGTGACCACACTGCCACGCGCCGACCCGCTGAGCGCGCACTACTCCCAGCAGCTCGAGGCGGACCGAGAGGCCCGCAGGCTCCGCTCGACCGCCCGACGTCGAGCCCTGGCGCGGACTCTCTTTACCGAACCCCTAGAGTGACGACCATGGATCTGCGCATCTTCACCGAGCCACAGCAGGGGGCGTCCTACGCCGACATCCTGGCCGTCGCACAGAAGACCGAGGAGCTCGGGTTCGGGGCGTTCTTCCGCTCCGACCACTACCTGAAGATGGGATCGGTCGACGGGCTTCCCGGACCGAGCGACGCGTGGACGACGCTCGCCGGCCTGGCGCGCGACACGAGCACGATCCGGCTCGGCACGCTGGTGACCTCCGCGACCTTCCGGCTCCCGGGCGTGCTGGCCATCCAGGCCGCCAACGTGGACGACATGTCCGACGGCCGGGTCGAGCTCGGCCTGGGGGCGGGCTGGTTCGAGGAGGAGCACCAGGCGTACGGGATCCCGTTTCCCGCTCTGGGCGAGAGGTTCGACATGCTCGAGGAGCAGCTCGAGATCATCACCGGGCTGTGGGCCACCGAGCCCGGGGCGACCTTCGACTTCGAGGGCAAGCACTACGCCATCAAGAACAGCCCGGGCCTGCCGAAGCCGGTCCAGACCCGGGGCCACTCCGGCTCGATCCCGGTGATCGTGGGCGGCGGCGGCAAGAAGCGTACGCCGACGCTGGCCGCAGCCTTCGCCGACGAGTTCAACGCCGCTTTCGTCTCCGTCGAGGAGTCCCAGGCGCGATTCGAGAACGTCGGACGCTTCCTCGAGGTCGCCGGACGCGACGACTCGATCGTCTACTCGGCGGCCCAGGTGCTCTGCGTCGGCCGTGACGAGGACGAGATCGCCCGTCGTGCGCAGGTGATCGGTCGCGAGCCCGCCGAGCTGCGTGAGAACGGCCTCGCCGGGACTCCGGACGAGGTGGTCGCCAAGATCAAGCGCTTCGAGGACGCCGGCGCCAGCCGGATCTACCTCCAGGTGCTCGACCTGAGCGATCTCGACCATCTCGGACTCGTAGCCGACGAGGTCCTTCCGCGCGTCTGACGATAGTCTGTATGCCATGACTGATGCTCCGTTCGGCGCCGTGCTCTCAGCACTCGTCACGATCTTCAACGACGATGGGTCGGTCGACCTGGAGCAGACCCGATGCGTCGCCAAGCACCTGGTCGATCACGGACACGACGGCGTCGTCGTCTCCGGCACCACCGGCGAGTCGCCGACCACCACTCCGGCCGAGGACGGCGAGATCCTGGCCGCGGTCAAGGACGCTGTCGGCGACCGTGCCAAGGTCGTGGCCGGCATCGGCACCAACGACACCCGCACCACTGTCGAGCTCGCCAAGCAGGCAGCCAAGATCGGCGCCGACGGCCTGCTGCTGGTGACGCCCTACTACAACAAGCCCGGCGAGCGCGGCATCCGCGAGCACTTCCGCACCGTCGTCTCCGCGACCGACACCCCGGTCATCCTCTACGACGTCCCCGGCCGCACGGGCTCCCCGATCACCCTCGACACCTACCGTGAGGCGATCACCTGGGACACGGTCGTCGCGGTCAAGGAGGCCGCCGGCGACTTCCCGCGCGGCGCCCGGCTGCTCGACCTCGGTTACACGATCTACTCCGGCGATGACGCGCTCACCCTCGCTTGGCTGGCGCACGGCGCCGTCGGCGTGATCAGCGTCGCCGCCCACGTGCTCGGCGACCAGACCCGGACGATGATCGACGCCTTCGCGGCAAGCGACATCGAGACCGCCCGCAAGACTTATGCGCGGATGCTCCCCGCGATCGACGCCATCATGGGCGTCCCGAACTACGGAGCCACCACCGCCAAGGCCGCACTCGAGCTGACCGGCGTGATCGACAACCGTCGTGTGCGAGGGCCCCTGGTGGCGCTCGATGACGACGAGGTCGAGGCGCTGCGAGCCGGGCTGGAGGCCTCTGGCCTTCTCTAGAAGGAATGCCTTTGTCTCACCCACACCCGGAGCTGACCGAACCCGGCCAGCTCCCCAAGGGCGGCCTGCGAGTCACCCCTCTCGGCGGCCTCGGCGAAATCGGCCGCAACATGACCGTCTTCGAATACGACGGCCGACTGCTCATCGTCGACTGCGGCGTGCTCTTCCCTGAGGAGCACCAGCCGGGCGTCGACCTGATCCTGCCCGACTTCGGCCCGATCCGTGACCGGCTCGGGGACGTCGAGGCGCTGGTCCTGACCCACGGTCACGAGGACCACATCGGGGCAACGCCCTACCTCCTCCGGGAGCGGCAGAACATCCCGCTGGTCGGCTCCGAGCTGACCTTGGCCCTGCTGGGCTCCAAGCTGCGCGAGCACCGCCTGCGGGAGACCGTCCAGCACAAGGTGCGTGAGGGCGACACGATCTCCTTCGGGCCGTTCGAGCTCGAGTTCGTGGCGGTCAACCACTCCATCCCGGACGCGTTCGCGGTCGCGATCCGCACCCCGGCGGGCCTCGTCCTGCACACCGGTGACTTCAAGATGGACCAGCTTCCGCTGGACGGCCGGATCACCGACCTGCGGGCATTCGCGCGTCTGGGGGAGGAAGGCGTCGATCTCTTCCTGGTCGACTCCACCAACGCTGAGATGCCCGGTTTCACGACCGGGGAGAAGAAGATCGCGCCCGCGATCGAGCAGGTCTTCCGTGAGTCGGACCAGCGCATCATCGTGGCCTGCTTCGCCTCACACGTGCACCGCGTCCAGCAGGTACTCGACAGTGCGGTCGCGCACGGCCGCAAGGTGGCGTACGTCGGTCGCTCGATGGTCCGCAACATGCAGATCGCCGCCGACCTCGGCTATCTGCACGTGCCCGACGACGTCATCGTCGATGCCAAGGAGCTCGCCGACCTGCCGCCGGAGAAGGTCGTCATGGTCTCGACCGGCTCGCAGGGTGAGCCGATGTCGGCGCTGTCGCGGATCGCCAACGGCACCCACAACTTCGTGCACATCGAGCCGGGCGACACCGTCCTGCTGGCCAGCAGCCTGATCCCGGGCAACGAGAACTCGATCTACCGGGTGATCAACGGGCTCGCCCGCCTGGGCGCCAACGTGGTCCACAAGGGCAACGCGCTGGTGCACGTCTCCGGCCACGCGAGCGCCGGGGAGCTGCTCTACTGCTACAACATCGTCCGTCCACGCAACGTGATGCCTGTCCACGGCGAGGTGCGCCACCTGCTCGCCAACGGTGACCTGGCCCGCCAGACCGGGGTCGAGAGCGTGGTCTACGCCGAGGACGGCGTCGTCGTCGACCTCATCGACGGCAAGGCCGAGATCGCGGGCAAGGTCGAGTGCGGCTACGTCTTCGTCGACGGCACCACCGTCGGTGACGTCACCGAGTCCGAGCTCAAGGACCGCCGGATCCTCAGCGAGGAGGGCTTCGTCTCGATCGTCATCGTGGTCGACTCGGTCAAGGGCACCGTCGCCAGCGGACCCGAGATCCACGCCCGCGGCCACGTGTGGCCAGACAACGCCTTCGAGCCGGTCAAGCAGCCGATCATCAAGGCGGTCAACCGGGCCATCTCCGAGGGCGCGACCGACACCTACCAGCTGCAGCAGGCCATCCGGCGCACCTTCGGGCGCTGGGTCTCCAGCACCCACCGTCGCCGCCCGATGATCGTCCCGGTCGTCATCGAAGCGTAACGAGCGAGGCGCGAAGCCCTACGCGAGCGCGAGCAGCACGCCAGCCGTGATCAGCGCCTGGCCGACGTGATAGGTCACCATGATCTCCACGTTGGTCAGGCGCGGCGGCTCGTTGCCGTGCTCGGCCAGGTTGAGCCCGATCAGGGTGTCGCTGACCACGAAGACCAGCGCGCCGGCGGCGATCCACACACTCCCGGTCAGCCAGCCGAGCACGAGCATGGTGGCGATGACCAGGGAGTACGCGGCCAGTGCCGCCATCATGGGCCGCCCGCCCATCAGCCGCGCGCCCCGCAGAACTCGGCCCATCGGGATGCCGAGCACCAACGCGACCGCGACGCCGGCCCAGGACCACCCGGGCGCGTCCAGGCCGAGGGCGAGGAACGCAGCGGCGTACGCCAGATGGCCGACGAAGAAGAGCGCCACGCCGCCGAGGAAGCGCCGGGGAGACGACCCGATCATCGAGATGTCGCCGAGCATCCCGAAGAAGAGCGCGACGACCAGCCACCAGGTCGCCGTCTCGCCGTCGCTGAGTAGCAACGTCAGCCCCATCAGCCCCACCATCACCAGGGGCTTGGTCAGGTAGTGGAGTCGGCGCCGTTCGGACCACACGCACGTCCAGTCCGTCACGGCGTCGGCGACGGTCAGAAGGGCGATCAGGACGGCGATGCTCTGCATGGCGGCAAACTACACCGATGCAACACACCCCCACGGGGTCCCGGAGCCAGACCACCTGGTCAAATACCCTGTTTGTATGGCGACCCGTACGTCTTCCCCGCCGGGTTCGCGGAGCTCGACCACAGCCAAGAGCACCCGTCCCCGGAGTACGACCACGACAAAGCGAGCAACGGCCACGAGCCGGGCCCGCTCAAAGGCAGCGCCTCAAAAAGGACAGACCAAGCGCCGTCCCGCAGCAAAGACAAGCAACAGGAAGACGAACCGTACGCCACCTCGTGCCGTTCGCAACGGGCCCAGCCCGCTCGCGGTCCTCTTCGACGCCATCTTCTCGACCATCGCCAGCCTGTGGCTGGCGATCGCCGGGGGAGTGGCGGCCCTCTTCCGAGTCGGTGGCCAGGCCGCCAGCGACCTCGAGCCGGAGCACCGGCGGGACGGCGCCGGCCTGTTCCTGATCGGCCTCTCCGTCCTCGTCGCCGCCGGCGTCTGGTTCCAGCTCGGCGGGCAGTTCTTCGACGTCGTCCGGATCGCGGTGGCCGGGGTCGTCGGCAAGGTCGGCTGGCTGGTGCCGGTCGGCCTCGTCGTCGCCGGTGTCCGGCTGATGCGCGACCCGGTCGACGCCGCGCCGGTCGGGCGGATCGTGATCGGCTGGTCGGCGTTCTTGATGGCCACGCTCGGCATCATCCAGATCGCCAACGGCAACCCGCAGCCCACCTCCGGCGACAGCAGCGAGCTGCAGTGGGCCGGGGGTGCGATCGGCTACGTCGTGGCCAGCCTGCTCCTCGATGTCCTGCGCTCGACGGCCGTCGTCGTCGTACTCCTGTCGTTGCTCGTCGTCTTCGGCATCCTGGTCATCACCGGGACGCCGCTCTACCAGGTGCCGAGTCGGCTGGTGGACCTGCGCGACCGTGCGCTCGGCCTGACCCCGGTCGAGGAGCCGGGCGAGGGCGGCACCAACATGCGCCGGGTGCGCAAGGGCGGAAAGCTCTTCGCTGACGACGACACCTTCGACCCCGAGGGCTTCGAGCCCTACGAGACGCCGCTCCTCGAGGAGGAGAAGCCGAAGAGGAGGCGCAAGAAGGACGGGCTCGACATCGCGCTCGCGCTCGACGAAGACTCCGACGCCGACACCCAGCCGAACGAGGCGGCACCGAGCGACGCCGCCGGCCTCCTTCCCGCCGTCGGCGAGACCGCCCCGAAGGCCGGTAAGAAGCGCGAGCTGGAGCCGCCGCCCCACACCGAGCTGCCGCAGCGGGTCGAGCAGCTGATGCTCGCCGGAGACGTCGCCTACACGCTCCCGGCCAGCGACCTGCTCAAGCCCGGCTCGCCGCACAAGGCCCGCTCCAAGGCCTCCGACGACATCGTCAGCCGGCTCCAGTCGGTGCTGGAGGAGTTCAACATCGACGCGGCGGTCACCGGCTACACCCGGGGCCCGACGGTCACCCGCTACATCGTCGAGCTCGGGGCCGGCGTGAAGGTCGAGAAGATCACCGGGATCCAGAAGAACATCGCCTATGCGGTCGCCTCCGCCGACGTACGCATCCTCTCGCCGATCCCCGGCAAGTCCGCCGTCGGTGTGGAGATCCCCAACATCGACAAGGAGATCGTCACCCTCGGCGACGTGCTGCGCTCCAATGCGGCGCGCAACGACCACCACCCGATGATCACCGGTGTCGGCAAGGACGTGGAGGGCGGCTTCGTGGTCGCCAACATGGCGAAGATGCCGCACCTGCTGGTCGCGGGTGCCACCGGCTCGGGTAAGTCGTCCTTCATCAACTCGCTGATCACCTCGATCCTCATGCGAGCCACGCCGGACGAGGTGCGGATGATCATGGTCGACCCCAAGCGGGTCGAGCTCAACTCCTACGAGGGCGTGCCGCACCTGATCACGCCGATCATCACCAACCCGAAGAAGGCCGCCGAGGCGCTGGCCTGGGTCGTACGCGAGATGGACATGCGCTACGACGATCTGGCCAACTTCGGTTTCCGCCACGTCGACGACTTCAACAAGGCCGTCCGCGCCGGAAAGGTGCAGCTCCCGCCCGACTCCGAGCGGGTCCTGTCGCCCTATCCCTACCTGCTGGTCATCGTCGACGAGCTCGCCGACCTGATGATGGTCGCCCCGCGCGACGTCGAGGACGCGGTCGTACGCATCACCCAGCTCGCCCGTGCCGCCGGCATCCACCTGGTGCTGGCCACCCAGCGGCCCTCGGTCGACGTCGTCACCGGTCTGATCAAGGCCAACGTGCCCTCGCGGCTCGCCTTCGCGACCTCGTCGCTGGCCGACTCGCGCGTCATCCTCGACCAGCCCGGTGCGGAGAAGCTGGTCGGCCAGGGTGACGGGCTGTTCCTGCCGATGGGCTCGTCCAAGCCGATCCGTGTGCAGGGCTCGTGGGTGACCGAGTCGGAGGTCAACGCGGTCGTCAAGAGCGTCAAGGGCCAGCTGGAACCTTCCTACCGCGAGGACGTGACCGCGCCGGCGGAGTCCAAGCGGGTGCTGGACGACGACATCGGCGACGACATGGACCTGGTCATCCAGGCGATCGAGCTGATCGTCTCCACCCAGTTCGGCTCGACCTCGATGCTGCAGCGCAAGCTCCGCGTCGGGTTCGCCAAGGCCGGCCGCCTCATGGACATCCTCGAGTCGCGCGGCGTGGTCGGTCCCTCCGAGGGCTCCAAGGCGCGCGACGTACTCGTCAAGCCTGACGAGATCGACAGCGTGATCGCAACGATCCAGGGGGAGAAGTGAGCGAGAATTCACCGGCGGCCGAGACCGTCGACCCTGTTGAAAAAGTCGATACGACCGAGGCAACCGAGACGCCCGAGCCGGCCGAGACGGCTGCGAGCGACGAGGCTCCTGAGGTCGACGTCGACGTCGTCGAGGTACGCCGCAACGGCCGTCTCGCACTGGTCGTGGCGCTCGCCTCTCTCCTGGTCGGTCTGGCCTTCGTGCTGCGCGGCGGCATCGAGGGCTATCTGGTCGGCCTGATCCTGCTCGCCGTCGCGGCGGTGCAGGGCTGGACGGCATGGGACTCCCGGATGCCGCTGCTGCTCGTGGACGAGCAGGGCGTCCGCCTCCGCTTCGGCCAGACCTGGCAGGGCATCCCGTGGTCGAAGATCGAAGCCGTCGAGCACACCCCGCGTCCCGACGGGATCGAGCGGTTCTGGAAGGACGGTCGCATCGGCGTGCTGCTGCACGACGAGGACGAGGTGCTCGATGAGCTCTCCCCGAGCGCCCGGCGCCAGGCGATGTTGACCCAGCGTCTCTACGGTCTGCCGTTCTCGATCCCGCTCGGCCTCTCCACCCGTGTCCTCGGTGCCGGTGACGACGTGACCGAGGCCATTGCGATCGTGGCCGCCGACGGCGTCGAGGTCGTCGAGATCGACCCCGCGCTCGAGGCGACGGAACCGGAGACGGATACCGACGCGACCGCCGAAGAGGCCGGTCACGAGGCAGACGACGAGCTCGTCGTGGACGACGGTGACACCGCGGTCCGTCCGCCCCTCTCCGCGCAGGCCGACGACACCAACCCCCGGCTGCTCCGGGTCTTGGACGAGCCTGATATCAATGCCGCGGACGTGGTGGACGAGGCGGGACAGGACCAGGTGGATCGGGACACACAGGACGAGACGACGCCGACGACCGACCCCGAACCCGAGGTGAAGTCCGAGGCGGCGGTGCCGCTGCGTGAGCCCTCGACCGCGGTCCGGGTGGACGTACGCTACGTGCCGCCGGAGCCGCAGGAGGCGGTCGCCGTCCACGGCGCGAACGCGCTCCAGCTGGACGCGGCGCAGCCCCGCTCCCATGCTGATCTCGACGCAGACGCCGACGCAGACGCCGAGGACGATGCGTTCGCGATCGAGCTCGACGACGACTCCGAGCTCGAGGGCGTACGTCCGCTCGTCGGGCCCGACGAGCAGGTCGATGCGCTCTCGATCGACGGTGTGGACGACGAGCCCACCGCGCAGATGTCGAACCAGGTCCCCGGGATCGGTGCCGAGATCGCCGCTGCACGCCGCCGGCTCGCGCTGGACATGGACGGACTGGCCGAGTGGACCCGGATCCGGCCCCACGTCATCGAGGCGATCGAGGTCGACGACTTCGGCCCCTGCGGTGGCGACTTCTACGCCCGTGGCCACCTGCGCACGCTGGCGCGTGTCCTCGGGATCGAGGTGGCACCGCTGCTGCGCACCTACGACGAGAAGCACGCCTCCGGCCCGGTGAGCGCGCGCGCCGTCTTCGAGGCCGAGCTCGCCCACAGCGCCGCGATCCGCCCGGCCCGGCGGATGCGGGGCGGTCCGTCCTGGTCGGTGCTCGTCGCCGCGGTGATGGCGGTCATCCTGGTCTGGTCGGTCGCGCGCCTGGTCGTGGACGGCACCCAGGGCCAGCCCGAGGCCGGCGCGATCCAGCTCGACGGCTCGGCCGGCACCGACAGCCCCTACGGCAAGTCCTCGCCCGTTCCGGTGACCATCTCCGCTGCCGGGGGCGAGGCCCACGTGGTCGTGCGCGACTCGCGCGGCAAGGTGGTCTTCAGCGGAGACCTCGCCTTCGGCGAGTCCAAGGAGCTCCAGGTCACCCCGCCGCTTCGGGTCCAGACCTCCGACGGCTCTCTCAAGGTCGCCATCGGGGACGGCAAGGCCAACGAGCTCGGCAAGACCGGCGAGGCCGCTCAGCGCACCTACACCGCCAACTAGCCACGTCTCCTACGTCGAGGATGCCGAGTCGGCTCATCCTGACCAGATTCCCCGCCGAGTCGGCTCGTCATGACGCGCCGACTCGGCGTTGATTTCGGTCAGGACGCGCCGGCTCGGCGGGTTGTTAAAGAGTTCGCCATTTGGTGACGCGGGTCACATCGGCTTTGGGACCATCATCCGAGAGAGCGCTCTCACGAGTCGCCAGGACTCGTCGCTCGTTCCTCGGAAAGCGAGTCATCATGAGAAGTCTCAAGGCAATAGGAGCCGCCGTCATCGCGGCCGGCGTGGTCGCGGTGGCGGTCCCGCTGACCTCGCTCGGGCAGGCGTCGCAAGCATCGGAACCGGGCACCCCGGCAGGCTGGACGAAGGTGTGGAGCGACGACTTCACCGGGGCCGCCGGCTCGCGGATCAACACGAACGACTGGACCTACGACATCGGCCACTCCTACCCCGGCGGTGCCCCCAACTGGGGCACGGGGGAGATCGCGTACCACACCGACAGCACCCGGAACGTCTACCAGGACGGCAACGGCAACCTCACCATCAAGCCGATCCGCGACAGCGCCGGCAACTGGACCTCCGGGCGCATCGAGACCACTCGCGCCGACTTCGAGCCGCCCGCCGGCGGGGTGCTCCGCGTCGAGAGCCGCATCCAGATGCCGAACGTCACCGGCGCGGCAGCCCAGGGCATCTGGCCGGCCTTCTGGATGCTGGGGGAACCCTTCCGCGGGAACTACTGGAACTGGCCGGGCATCGGCGAGATCGACATCATGGAGAACGTCAACGGCGCCAACCAGGTCTGGGGCACGCTGCACTGCGGCACCTCACCCGGCGGCCCGTGCAACGAGACCACCGGCCTCGGCGGGACCCTCCAGGGCTGCCCGGGCTCGACCTGCCAGTCGTCGTTCCACACCTACGCCATGGAATGGGACCGCAGCACCAGCCCGCAGCAGATCCGGTTCTACGTCGACAACACGCACTACCACACGGTCCGCTCGGACCAGGTCGACGCGACGACCTGGAACAACGCGACCAACCACGGCTTCTTCATCATCCTCAACGTCGCGATCGGCGGCGGCTGGCCCGGCAGCCCGACCTCGGCGACCGCCTCCGGCGTGCCGATGCTGGTCGACTACGTCGCGGTCTACTCCAAGGGTGGCGGCGGCACCACCGAGCCGACCGACCCGCCCTCCACGGGTGACCGGGACGCCTACTCGACCATCCAGGCCGAGTCCTACAACGCCCAGAGCGGCACCCAGACCGAGGCGACCACCGACACCGGCGGTGGTCAATCCGTCGGCTATCTCGCGAACGGCGACTGGCTTCGCTACGACGGCGTGAACTTCGGCTCGAGCGCCGCCCGTACGTTCTCCGCACGGGTCGCCTCCGGCGCGCCCGCGGGAGTCAGCGGCCTGGTCGAGGTACGCCTCGACAGCGTGAACAACGCCCCGGTCGGCAGCTTCTCGGTGGCCGACACGGGAGGCTGGCAGAGCTGGCGTACGGTCCCGGCCAGCATCACCGGGGTGACCGGCACGCACACGGTCTATCTGCGGTTCACCAGCGGCCAGCCGGCCGACTTCGTCAACCTCAACTGGTTCACGTTCTCCCGGTGAGCGGGAGGCGATAGGTTCCATTCATGACCGAGACCCCGGCCGGCCGACCGACGCTGGAGACGGTGGCGCGGGTGGCCGGGGCCTCGCGAGCGACGGTCTCGCGCGTCGTCAACGGCTCCGTGACCGTGCGCCCCGACGTCGCCGAGAGCATCCGCCGGGCCATCGCCGAACTCGGCTACGTGCCGAACCCGGCGGCGCGGAGCCTGGTGACGCAGCGTACGGACTCCATCGCCCTGATCCTGCCGGAGTCCGCGACCCGGGTCTTCTCCGACGACGCCTTCTTCCCGGGCGTGATCCGGGGCGTGGGGGAGGCACTGGAGAAGGCGGACAAGCAGCTGGTGCTGCTGCTCGCCTCGACGCAGTCGAGTCACGACCGGATCCTGCGCTACGTGCACGGCCGCACCGTCGACGGTGTCGTGCTCGCCTCGATGCACGGCGCCGACACGCTGCCTGAGGAGCTGCGGGCGGCGGGCGTCCCGGTCGTCACCAGCGGGCGGCCGCTGGGCGAGGCGACCGTGCCGTACATCGACGTCGCGCACGCCAGCGGCGTGCGGGCCGCGATGAAACACCTCATCGGTCTCGGCCGGCACCGGATCGCGACCATCTCCGGTCCGCAGGACATGGTCGCCGGGCGCGAGCGCCTGGCCGGCTACCTCACCGGCCTCGAGGCGCTGCCGGGGGCCGTGCCGCTGATCGAGGAAGGTGACTTCATGCGCCAGTCCGGGATCGACGCGATGGAGCGGCTGCTGGAGCGCGATGCCGGCATCGACGCCGTCTTCGCAGCCTCCGACCTGATGGCCGACGGCGCCCTGCGTACGCTGCGCCGGCTCGGCCGCCGGGTGCCCGACGACGTGGCGGTGATCGGGTTCGACGACGTCGAGGCGGCCCGCTTCACCGACCCGCCGCTGACGACGGTGCACCAGCCGATCCACGAGATCGGCACCCGCCTCGCCGAGCAGATCCTCCGCCTGGCAGCGGGGGAGGCGGTCGAGGCGTCGGTGGTGCTCCCTACGCGCCTGATGATCCGCGAGTCCGCCTGAGCCTCAGGCGTCACTGGTGCGGTAGCGGCGCTCGGGTCGCCCGGCGGTGCCGTAGTTGAGCCGTACGCCGATCCGGCCCGTGCTCGCGAAGTGCTCGAGGTAGCGGCGGGCACTCACCCGCGAGACGCCGATCGCCTCGGCGCACTCGGTGGCGCTGAGCTCGCCGGCCGCCTGCAGCGCGGCCAGGACGGCCTGAGCGGTCTCGGCGCTCAGCCCCTTCGGCAGCCGTTCGCGGGTCTCCCGTGCGCCCTGGTGGCTGAAGACCTCGTCGATCCCTGCCTGGACCTCGTCGCGGTGCTCGGCGCCGTCGGTCCCGCGGGCGCGCTGTCCGATCCGGGCGAGCGCCTCGCGGGAGCGGCGTACGTCGTCGAGCCGGGCGGCCAGGTCCTCGAAGGGGAACGGCTTCACCACGTAGTGAGCGGCCCCGCCGGCAGCGGCCGCGCGCACGGTGTCGGCCTCGCGGGCAGCGGTGATCACGATGACGTCGGCGTCGTCTCCTCGTCCGCGCAGCCGGCGCAGCAGCTCGATGCCGCTGAAGTCGGGAAGATGCACGTCGAGCAGCAGCACGTCGGGGGAGAGTCGAGCGGTCTCCGCCAGCGCCTGGGAGCCGGTGGCGGCCACGCCGACGACCCGGAATCCCTCCACGCGCTCGACGAAGCGGGTGTGGATCGAGGCCACCATGAAGTCGTCCTCGACCACGAGCACGGTGAGCTCAGGTGTGGATGTCATCGGGCTTCCTCGGGGTCGGTGGTGGCGGGTGCTGCGAGCGGGACGGCGCCCGGGAGCGTCGCGACGAAGACGGCTCCGGGACGCTGCGCAGACCCGCTATTCTCCACCTCGACCTCTCCGCCGCGCGTGCGGCACACCAGCTGCACCAGTGCAAGCCCCACGCCGCGGCCGCTGGCGTCTCGTGGCTTCGTGCTGAAGCCTCGCCGGAAGATCTCCGGCAGCCGCTCCGCAGGCACCCCGCCGCCGGTGTCGGAGACCCGGACGGTCACGGTCTCGCCCGCAGCCGTCAGGCGTACGCCGACCCGGCCGTCCAGCGGCCCCACCATCGCCGCTGCGTCGACGGCGTTGTCGACCAGGTTGCCGAGGACGGTCACCACGTCGGCGGACCCGTCGGGGGTGAGCCGCGGCAGCGCGCTCGACGCCTCCAGCTCGATGCTCACCCGCCGTTCGGCGGCGAGACTGGCCTTCGCGATGAGCAGCGCGGCCACCGCGGGGTCGTCGATCCGGGAGGTGATGTGGTCGCTGAGCGCTGCCCGGCGCGCGGTCAGCCCGGTGACGAAACGGCCTACCTCGGCGTACTCCTCCAGCTCCAGCAGCCCGGTGATGGTGTGCAGCTGGTTGCTGAACTCGTGGGTCTGCGCCCGCAGCGTCTCGGTGACGCTCTCGCGCGCGTTCAGCTCGCTCTGCAGCGCCACCAGCTCGGTCCGGTCGCGCAGGGTGGTGACCGTGCCGGCGGGGCGGCCGTCGTGATGGACCCGGTTGCGGTTGAGCACCAGCACCCGCTCGCCGGCGACCAGCGGTGCGTCGTGCACCTCCTCGGCCCCGCTGAGCAGGGCGAGAGTGTCGGCGGGCAGGTCGAGCTCGTCGAGGCGGCGGCCGGTCGGGTCCGAGGTCAGCCCGAGCAGGCCCCTGGCGCTGTCGCTCATCAGGCTGACCCGACCGTCGGCTCCGACGGCCAGCACGCCCTCGCGGATCGAGCGCAGCAGGCCCTCGCGATGGTCGGCGAGAGCGGCTATCTCGGTCGGCTCGAGTCCTCGGGTGCGGCGCTTGATCAACCGGGCCAACGCCCAGGAGCCGAGGAGCCCGAGGGCCAGACCGGTGCCCAGGACAGCGAGCACGTCGGCGGTGGTGTTGGCCAGCCGTTCGGTGAGTGGCGGATAGCGCTGGGTGACCACGACGGCGCCGACGAGCTCGGGTGGGCTGGCGTCGGCACCGCTGGTCCCGCCTCCGTACACCGGCACCTGGGCGGCGATGTTCTTGGCGCCGAGGTCGGTGATGTCGCCCGTCCAGGTGCGTTCCGGTGGCCCGCCGAGGTCCACCCGCTCGCCACGACGTGTCGGGTCCGTGGCGGCGAGCACGGTGCCGTCCAGAGAGACCAGGTAGGCAGCCCCGGCTCCGGCGTTGTCGGCACGGGTCTGCAGGTAGAAGCCGAGCGCTCGCGGGTCGATGTCACCCGCGGCTCCGTCACGGATCGCGGCGATTCCGGCAAGCGACTCCGCGGCGGCCCGGAGCCGGTTCTCTCGTGCGTCGCGGAAGTCAGCCTCGCTCTGCCGGAGCGAGACGATGCTGACCACGACGACGACCAGGAGCAGGACACCACACTGGAGCACGAGGAACTGCCCGGCGAGGCTGAGAGGGCGGCCATGGCGTCGAGCCGAACCCACGGATCGCTCGTATGACCACAAGTTCCACAACCTCCTTTGGTTGCACATTGCTGACGGGGACCGGAGCGACCTGTGACCATCGCCACATGCCGAATTCATGCCCGCACCAGTCTCCAGTGTGGCGCACCCGCGCCGCCGTGGTGGCGGTCGCGCTCGTCGTGCTCGGCGCACTCACCGGTTGTGGGGCGAACCGTGATGCCGCAACCGCCGAGCTGGAGATGTGGATCCCGAACAGCCCCGGAGGAGGTTACGACCTGACCGGTCGAGCCGCGGTCGGGGTCCTCGAGCGGGAGGGCATCACCGGTGGCGAGCTGCGGGTCACGAACGTCCTCGGCGCCGGCGGCACGGTGGCGATGTCCCGGCTGATGAGCGAAGCGGGCAACCCGAACCTGATGATGACGATCGGGATGGGCGTGGTCGGGTCCAGCCGCTCGTACGGGGCGGACGCCCGTCCGCAGGATGCGACCGCGCTGGCCCAGCTGATCGAGGAGCCCGAGGGCGTGCTCGTGCAGGCCGACTCGCCGTTCCGCACCATCGAGGATCTGGTTGCGGCCTGGACGAAGGATCCCGGCTCGCTCCTGATCGGTGGCGGGTCGGCGCTCGGTGGCCCGGATCATCTCTTCCCGATGCGGTTGGCTCAGGCCATCGGCGTCGACGCGAGGCAGGTGCGGTACACCCCGTACGACGGCGGCGGTCCGCTCACCAGCGCTCTGCTGTCGCACGAGGTGCAGGTCGGCTTCTCGGGGCTGGCGGAGTTCGAGGGGCAGATCGACTCCGGTGAGCTCCGGGTCCTCGCCACCTCGGGTCGCGAACGGGTGCGCCTGACCTCGTTGGAACGCGTTCCGACGCTGAGCGAACGGGGCATCGACCTGGTCTTCACGAACTGGCGCGGAGTGCTCGCTCCTCCCGGCCTCAGCGCCGATGAGACTGACCGGCTGGTCGGGTTTCTCACCCGGATGCGGCAGTCGGCGCGGTGGGAGCGCGTGCTGGCGCAGAACGGCTGGACCGACCGGTTCCGCACCGGCGAGGAGTTCGAGGAGTTCCTCGCCGCCGAGGACCGGCGGGTGGCCATGACATTGAACGAGTTGGACCTGCTGTGAACGAGGGAGAATCCATGGAATCCGACGGCGCGGCCGGACCGGCCGCTGTGCAAGACGCCCCAGGCGGAGGTGAACACCCGGGCCGGGCGCGGCTCGGCATGGCGGTGTATGCCGTGATCGCGGTGGTGGTGATCTCGCTGGGGGTCGTGGCGTCCGTGCAGCGCGCGGGTGCCGCTACCGACATCCGCCACAAGGCGACCCTGATCGCCCCCGCAGCTGCCGGCGGCGGCTGGGACACCTTCATGCGCGAGTCGCAGAACTCGATGCGTGAGAACGAGCTCGCCACCAACATCCAGGTGCTCAACGTGCCCGGCGCGGCCGGCACGATCGGGCTGACCCGGCTGGCTCAGCTCGACGGGCGCGCCGATGTCGCGATGGTCGGAGGAACCGGCCTCGTGGCCGGCGTGGAGCAGACGGGGTCGACGGTGAAGATGTCCGATGTCACCCCGATCGCACGAGTGGTCGAGGAGTACGACGTGGTGGTCGTTCCGGCCGACTCGCCCTATGAGAGCCTCGAACAGCTGATCTCGGCGTGGAAGGCCGACCCGGGCGAGGTGGCGTTCACCGGGGGTGGGAGCTTCGACCAGCTGGTGATGGCCCAGCTGGCGAAGGCCGCTGGCATCGCCCCCGGCGACGTCACCTACATCCCGAAGTCCGGTGGCGGCGAGGTCGCGCAGGCCCTGGTCACCGGCACCGCGGACGCGGCCACCTCGGGCCTTCCCGACGTGCGGGACCAGATCGAGGGCGGTCGCCTGCGTGCCCTCGGGATCGCCGCCGAGCGGCCCGTCGAGGGGGTCGACATCCCGACACTGCTCGACGAGGGCTACGACGTCACCCTGGCCAACTGGCGGGCCGTCTTCGCCCCTCCGGGGATCACCGACGAGGAGGCCGAGGTCATCCGGGACACCTTCGAGGCATCCACCGAGACCGCGGAGTGGGCTGACGCCGTCGACCGCAACAAGTGGACCGAGGTGTGGCTGGACGGCGAGGAGTTCGAGGACTTCCTGCGTGACGAAGAGCAGCTGGTGGCCGACCTGTACGAGGAGCTGGAGCAGTGAACACCGAAACCGTCGATCGGCCGGCCCGCGGTGCCGGCGGCGGCCTCCGCGGCCGCGGAGGCCTCGTGATCCCGCTGATCATGGCCCTGGTGAGCACGTACGTCGTGATCGGCATCGCGATGATGGAGGTGCCGCCCGACACGACCTTCCCCGGCCCGAAGTTCTTCCCGACGATCCTGGCGGTGGCGGGGTACCTGCTGGCGGCGCTCCTGACGCTGCACTACCTCCGGAACCCCGACGAGAAGGCCGACCAGACCGAGTACCGCACCTACAGCGACTGGACCGCGTTCGCCTGGGTCGTCGGCGGGCTCGTCGTCTTCATCCTCCTGCTGGACCTGCTCGGCTGGATCGTCGCCGGCGGCCTGCTGTTCTGGTGCGTGACCCGGGCGTTCGGCAGCAGTCGTCCCGCCTTCGACATCTCGGTGGCGCTGCTGGTGTCGAGCGCCATCTATCTGATCTTCGGCGCAGGCCTGGGCCTGCCGCTGCCGTCCGGGATCCTGGGAGGGCTCTGACATGGAACAGTTGAACCTGCTGCTCGAGGGGTTCAGCGGCGCGCTGAGCCCGATGAACCTGCTCTGGGTGCTGATCGGATGTCTGATCGGCACCGCGGTCGGGGTGCTGCCCGGCCTGGGCTCCTCGATGGCGGTGGCCCTGCTGCTGCCGATGACGTTCGCCCTGGACCCCACCGCCGCCTTCATCCTCTTCGCCGGCGTGTACTTCGGCGGACTCTTCGGCGACTCGACCATGGGGATCCTGATGAACACCCCAGGTCAGGCCTCGGCGATCGCCACCACGATCGAGGGACACGCCATGGCCAAGGCCGGCCGGGCGCCCCAAGCCCTGGCCGTCGCGGCGATCGGTGCCTTCATCGGAGGCATGGCGGCCTCGGTCGTCGTGGTCTTCCTGGCCCCGACCCTGGCCGACCTCTCGGCGAACTTCGGCCCCGCCGAGTTCTTCGCGCTCTCCCTGCTGGCCTTCGGCGCGATCTCCTCGGTGGTGGCCGACTCCGTGGTCAAGGGCCTCACCGCGCTGGTTCTCGGTCTGATCATCGCCACGGTCGGCATCGACGCCATCTCGGGCGCGGAGCGGCTCACTGCCGGCTCGATGAACCTCTTCGACGGGATCTCGCTGGTCGTGGTCGCGGTCGGCATGCTGGCGCTCGGGGAGATCCTCAACGTCGTCACCCGGATCCGGCGCGACCCCAAGCCCGAGCAGCTCGGCGCTTCCGGCGACCGTGCGTACCTCTCCAAGAGCGAGATCAAGGAGGCGATCCCGGCCTGGGGTCGCGGCACGGCGATCGGACTGCCTTTCGGGGTGATCCCGGTGGGCGGCGCCGAGGTGCCGACCTTCCTGGCCTACGACGTCGAGCGACGCATCGACCGGCGTCGCAAGGTGCCTGTGTTCGGCAGAGGCGCGCTGCGGGGCGTGGCCGCTCCCGAGGCTGCGGGCAACTCGACCACCGGGATGGCGATGGGTGCGCTGCTGGCGCTCGGCCTGCCAGTGTCGGCCACAGCGGCGATCATGCTGGCGGCCTTCCGCCAGTACGGCCTGCAGCCGGGCCCCCTGCTCTTCGACAACTCGCCCGAGCTGGTCTGGGCGCTGCTCGCGAGCTTCTTCATCGCGATGATCGTGCTGCTGATCATCAACCTTCCGTTCGCCCACCTGTGGGCCAAGCTGCTGCTGATTCCACCGCCGTATCTGTACGGCTCGATCGTGCTCTTCTGCGGTCTGGGCGTGTACGCCACCGGACTGTCACGGTTCGACCTGCTGCTGTTCCTGGCCATCGGCTGTCTGGGCTTCGCCATGCGGCGCTACGACGTCCCGGTCGCGCCGTTGCTGATCGGGATGGTCCTCGGGCCGCTGGCTGAGACCAGCATGCGCGACGCACTGCTCGGCTCCAACGGTGACTACGCCATCTTCGTCTCCGGGCCGATCCCGTTGGTGCTCTACGCACTGCTGCTCGTCGTCGTCGGGCTCAAGGCGCGCCAGGCCCTGATCGGCCGAGCACGCCGCGACGTCTGAACGTGACCCATCCCATCCATCTCGACCATCCAGGAGTGAAACCATGACCGTGATCGTCGCTCGCACCGATACGCCCGAAAGTGCCGCGGCTCTGCGCGCCGGCCTCGAGGAAGCGCGCCTGCGAGAAGAGGACCTGGTGGTCTTCAACCTCGACGGGGTGCAGCTGGACCCCACCGACGAGCACCTCGACGGTGTGCCGGTCTCCTTTGAGGTGCCTGGCCCGCATGACCGCGACGCGGTCGGCAGCCTGTTGGATGCGGCCACCCGGCACGGCGCCTCCCGGCTGGTGATCGGGGTCAAGCACCGCACCCCGACCGGCAAGCTGCTCTTCGGATCGATGGCGCAGAAGCTGTTGCTGGAGGCCACCGTGCCGGTGCTCGCCGTGAAACCCAGCTGAGCCCCGCACGACGGACGCAGGTGCGAGGGTTCGGTCTCCGGGGCGTGTGCGCGTCATACTTCACGGTGATGAGCACTGCGACCGAACCCTCCGCCGAGACCACGCCGACCGACGAGCCGCTGGTGTCGGTGGCGATGGTGACCCTCGGGTGCACCCGCAACGAGGTCGACTCCGAGGAGCTCGCCGGCCGGCTGACGGCCGGAGGCTTCCGGCTGGTCGCCGACCCGGACGAGGCCGACACCGTGGTGGTCAACACCTGCGGCTTCGTCGAGCAGGCTAAGAAGGACTCGGTCGACACGCTGCTCGAGGCCGCCGACCTCAAGGAGACGGGCAAGGCGCAGGCCGTCGTCGCGGTCGGCTGCATGGCCGAGCGCTACGGCAAGGACCTGGCCGCCGAGCTCCCCGAGGCCGACGCGGTGCTCGGGTTCGACGACTACCCCGACATCGCCGCCAAGCTGCGCTCGATCTTGAGCGGCGAGGCCCACCACCCGCACACGCCCCAGGACCGGCGGCTGCTGCTGCCGATCTCGCCGGTGGAGCGCGACGCCTCCGCGATCTCGGTCCCCGGCATGGCGGCTGTGGACCAGGTGCCCGGCTTCGCCGGACGTACGCGGCTCGACGACGCTCCCTGGGCGCCGCTGAAGCTGGCCAGCGGCTGCGACCGGCGCTGCACCTTCTGCGCGATCCCGCAGTTCCGCGGCTCGTTCGTCTCGCGGCGTCCCTCCGACGTGCTCCACGAGGGGCAGTGGCTGGCCCAGCAGGGCGTCAAGGAGCTCTTCCTGGTCTCGGAGAACTCCACCTCCTACGGCAAGGACCTCGGCGACCTCCGGCTGCTCGAGACGCTCCTGCCGGAGCTCGGGGCCATCGACGGCATCGAGCGCGTCCGCGTCTCCTACCTGCAGCCCGCCGAGACCCGCCCCGACCTGCTGAAGGTCATCGCGACCACGCCGGGCGTGGCGCCCTACTTCGACCTGAGCTTCCAGCACGCCTCCAACGCGGTCCTGCGCCGGATGAAGCGCTTCGGTGACCCGGAGAGCTTCCTGGGGCTGCTCGAGCAGATCCGCGGGTACGCGCCGGAGGCCGGCGTGCGCTCCAACGTGATCGTCGGCTTCCCCGGTGAGACCGAGCAGGACCTCGAGATCCTCACCGACTTCCTGGTCGCCGCGCGCATGGACGTCACCGGCGTCTTCGGCTACTCCGACGAGGACGGCACCGAGGCCGCGGCCTTCGACGACTCGCTCAAGCTGGACGAGGACGAGATCCGGGCCCGCGTCGAGCACGTCAACGAGCTCGTCGAGGAGCTCACCGCCCAGCGCGCCGAGGAGCGGATCGGGGAGCAGGTCGTCGTGCTCGTCGAGGAGGTCGCTGACGGCGAGATCCTCGGCCGGGCCCTCCATCAGGGCCCCGAGGTCGACGGGATGACCTCGCTCGAGGGCGCGGTCGAGAACGTACGTCCGGGTGATCTCGTGCCCGCGACCGTCATCGCCTCCGAAGGCGTCGACCTGGTCGCCTCGGTGAACGGTTAAGGTGCAGCCCGTGAACGCCGAGCCCGAGAATGCCGATGCCGCCGCGAAGACCAGCAACTGGAACGTACCCAACGCGCTGACCACGCTGCGGATCCTCGCGGTGCCGTTCTTCGCGTGGGCCCTGCTAGCTGACGGCGGCGACAACCCGACGCTGCGCTGGGTGGCGTTCGTGATCTTCGTGCTCGCGATGATCACCGACAAGATCGACGGCGACCTGGCGCGCAAGCACAACCTGGTCACCGACTTCGGCAAGATCGCCGACCCGATCGCCGACAAGGCGGTCACCGGCATGGCCCTCATCGGGCTCTCGATCGTCGGCGACGTGTGGTGGTGGGTGACCATCATCGTGCTGCTGCGCGAGTGGAGCGTCACCCTGCTGCGGCTCTCGGTCCTGAAGAGGATCGTGATCCCGGCCGACGAGCTCGGCAAGATCAAGACCACCGTGCAGGCGGTCGCCCTCGGCGGCCTGCTGCTCCCGCTGCCGCACGGCTCGGCGCACGGCGGCGCCTTCGGTGACGCCCTGGTCTGGGAGATTCTCTTCTACGCGTTCCAGGTCTGCCTCGCGGTCGCGGTCGCGCTGACCATGTGGTCGGGTGCCCAGTTCTTCCACGGCGTGTGGAAGCAGCGGGCGTCGCTGCGCGGCGACGCCGGGTAGCACCGAGTGGTCTGGACCATTTCCGCTCGTTGTAACTCCGTTACCTGACGTTCACCCCAAGTCGCACCCACCGAGACGTACGCCGGGTTAGAGTCACGTCGTTTCGGTCGGTCCTCAGCGATCGCACTGATCGGGCAGGCCGGCTGGCGCACTCACTCTTTCACCTCATGCGGGGAGTCGTCTTTCATGCTGTCAGCACGCACACTGCTCGGCTCGGCGGTGGGCCTCACGGTCGCCACCGCCGGTCTGTTCGCAGTGGCTGTCCCGGTCGCGCAGGCCTCACCTGCGGGGGACCGCCTGGTCATCTCCGAGGTCTACGGCGCCGGAGGCAACTCCGGCGCTGTCTACAACGCGGACTTCGTCGAGATCTTCAACCCGAGCGCCGAGGCGATCGCCCTCGACGGTCTGGCCATCCACTACCGCTCCGCCGGCGGCGGCAGCGGTGGCACCCCACAGGCACTGTCCGGCTCGGTGCCGGCCGGTGCGCACTACCTGATCCAGATGTCGGCGACCGGCGCGACCGGCGAGGCGCTCCCCACCCCCGACCACGCCGCGTCGCCGCCGTTCTCGATGGCTGCGGCAGGTGGGCAGGTCGCCCTCCAGGAGGGCACCGCAGTGATCGCGACCTCCGGGTCGACGGTCGGTGTGGAGGGCGTCGTCGACTTCTTCGGTACGTCGGGCGCCGCCTCCTTCGAAGGCGCACCCGCGGGGGCCACCGCCACCGCCACCCAGTCGCTGAGCCGCACCGGCGGCGCGGACACCGACGACAACTCCGCCGACTTCACCCGAACCGCGCCGACCCCGACCCCGTCGGGCGGCGGCGAGGATCCCGGTGACCCCGAGGAGCCCGGCGACCCGACCGAGGCCACCCCGGCCGAGATCCAGGGCGAGGGCACCACCAGCCCGCTCGTCGGCGAGACCGTCACCACCGACGGCATCGTCACCGCGGCGTACCCCTCTGGTGGGCTCGCCGGTTTCTACCTCCAGACCGCGGGCACCGGCGGCGAGCGCTCACTCGCCGACCACCCGGCCTCCGACGCGGTCTTCGTCTACCAGACGCAGGCTGCCGGCCCCGTCACCGCCCAGCCCGGCGACAAGGTCACCGTGACCGGCCTGGTCAAGGAGTACGCCGGTCTGACCGAGGTCGAGGTCAGCGCCGCCGCCGACATCGTGGCCGACGGCACCGGCGAGATCGAGCCGGTGACGAGCGAGTGGCCGCGTACGGCCGCGCAGAAGGAGTCGCTGGAGGGCATGCTCTTCGCGCCCGGCGACCTCACCGTGGCCGACACCTACACCGGCTCCACCGTCTACGGCGAGCTGGGTCTCGCCGCCGGCGACAAGCCGCTGACCCAGCCGACCGAGGTCGCCCGTCCGGGTTCGGCGGAGGCCGCCGCCGTAGCGGCCGACAACGCCGCCCGCCGGATCATCCTCGACGACGGCCGCTCCACCTCCTGGCGGGTGCCGACCGACGCCGACCTCCCCTGGCTCTCCAACGACGCCCCGATCCTCGTCGGTGCCGCAGCCGACCTGGACCCGGTCATCTTCACCGAGGGAGGCTCGCCCTCGGCCCCGACCTATCGGCTCCAGCCGACCGCTCCGATCGACGCCGACCCGTCGACGTGGCCGGCCGAGTTCGAGAACCGCCGTACCGAGGCCCCCGACGCCGCCAAGCTCGGCGACGCCGACCTGAAGATCGCCTCGTTCAACGTGCTCAACTACTTCACCACCCTCGGCGACGCCGACGACGACAACGTCGGTGACGGCGGCTGCAGGGCCTACGTCGACCGTGCCGGCGACGGCAACCACGTCTCCGGCGGCTGCGACCAGCGTGGGGCCTGGGACCCGGAGGACTTCGAGCGTCAGCAGACCAAGATCGTTGCTGCGATCAACGCGCTCGATGCCGACGTCGTCGGCCTGATGGAGATCGAGAACTCCACCTCGCTCGGTGAGACGCCGGGCGAGGCGACCGAGTCGCTGGTCGCCGCGCTGAACGCCGATGCCGGCGAAGGCACCTGGGCCGCCAACCCGATCTCCGGGCAACTCCCCGACAGTGGCCTGGACGTGATCACCAACGCGATCATCTACAAGCCCGGTTCGGTCGAGAGGGTCGGCGAGTCGCTCGCACTGGGCGACCAGAGCGACGACGGCCAGGCCTTCGGCAACGCCCGCGAGCCGCTCGGGCAGATCTTCGAGCCGGCCGATGGCGGCGCGCCGTTCCTCTTCGTGGTCAACCACTTCAAGTCCAAGGGCTCGGCCGGCCCGTGGCCGGGCGACGGCGACACCGGCGATGGCCAGGGTGCCTCCAACGAGTCCCGAGTGCGCCAGGCGACCGCGCTGCGCGACTGGGTCACCTCGGTTCAGGAGGAGACGGGTGTCTCCGACGTCGCGCTGGCCGGCGACTTCAACGCCTACACAGCCGAGGACCCGCTGCAGGTGCTCTACGAAGCCGGCTACGCCGACTCCGAGCAGGTATCGGGCAACGAGGAGTACAGCTACCTCTTCTCCGGTCTGGTCGGCTCTCTCGACCACGTGCTGCTCAACGGGTCGCTGCAGGCTCGGGTGACCGGCACCGACATCTGGAACGTCAACTCCGGCGAGTCGATCCTGAAGGAGTACAGCCGCTACAACTACACCGGCACCGACCTGCACCAGGACGGTCCGTGGCGCTCCTCCGACCACGACCCTGTGGTCGTCGGGATCTCCGCGGAGGCGGCACCGGTCGACGTACAGCTGCTCGCCACCAACGACTTCCACGGCCGAATCCAGGCCAACGGCGCCGAGGCGGGTGCCGCAGTGCTCTCCGGGGCGGTCAAGCAGCTGCGTGCGGAGAACCCCAACACGGTCTTCGCGGCTGCCGGTGACCTGATCGGCGCATCCACCTTCGAGTCGTTCATCCAGCACGACAAGCCGACCATCGACGCGCTCAACGAGGCGGGTCTGGAGGTCAGCGCGGTGGGCAACCACGAGTTCGACGCAGGCTACGACGACCTGGTCAACCGGGTGATGGCGGAGTACGACGCCGAGACCAACCCCGAGGGCGGTGCCGAGTGGGCTTACATCGGGGCCAACGTCACCCTCAAGGAGACCGGCGACCCGGCCGTCCCGGCGACCTGGATCAAGGAGATGTCCGGAGTCAAGGTCGGCTTCGTCGGAGCGGTCACCGAGGAGCTCCCGGCCCTGGTGTCGCCGGCCGGCATCGCGGACCTCGAGGTCGGTGACATCGTCGAGTCGACGAACACGTACGCCGACGAGCTCAAGGAGCAGGGCGCCGACCTCGTCGTCATGCTCGTCCACGAGGGCGCCCCGTCGATCAACTGCGCCGCGATGGACAACCCCGGCACGACCTGGGGTGACATCGTCACCGGTGTCAACGCCAACGTGGACGCCATCGTCTCGGGGCACACCCACCTGGCGTACGACTGCTCCTTCCCGGTCACCGAGTGGTCCGATCGCGAGGTCAAGGAGCGTCCGGTGGTCTCCGCCGGGCAGTACGGCATCAACCTGAACCGGCTCGTCTACACCGTCGACCCGTCCACCGGCGACGTCGAAGGGCTCTCGACGAGCCTGGTCGCGCTGGCCGGTGGCGGCTTCGAGCCCGACGAGGCGACGGCGCAGATCGTCTCCGACGCGGTCGCGCGGGCCGATGAGCTCGGCGCCGAGGTGCTCGGCCAGATCGAGGCGCCGCTCAACCGTGCCAAGCTCGCCAACGGCACCACCGAGAACCGCGGCGGCGAGTCGACACTCGGCAACATGGTGGCAGAGGTGCAGCGCTGGGCGACCTCGTCGCCGGAGGCGGGCGAGGCCCAGATCGCGTTCATGAACCCCGGCGGGCTGAGGGCCGACATGGCCGGCACTGCGGCGGGCGATGCTCGTGACCTCACCTACAAGCAGGCCGCGCTCGTGCAGCCGTTCGCCAACACGCTGGTCAACATGGACCTCACCGGCGAGCAGATCAAGACCGTCCTGGAGCAGCAGTGGCAGCGCGACGCGTCCGGCGGCGTGCCGTCGCGGCCGTTCCTGAGGCTGGGTGCCTCCGACGGGTTCACCTACACCTACACCCAGTCCGACGACCCCGCTCGTCCGGGGACGCCGCTGGGAACGGTGACGGGGATGTGGCTCGACGGTTCGCCGTTGGACCCGGAGGAGACCTACTCGGTCACGGTCAACTCGTTCCTCGCCTCAGGCGGTGACAATTTCCACGAGCTCGCAAACGGTGCCGACAAACGCGACACCGGCAAGATCGACCTGTCCGCGATGGTCGACTACCTCGCCGAGCAGACCGCCGAGGCACCCCTCCCGGGCGACTACGGCCAGCGGGCCGTCGAGGTCGCGTTTCCTGCCGACGCTCCCGAGGAGTACGCGCCCGGCGACACGGTCACCTTCGACCTCGCCTCCCTGGCGATGACGGGCCAGGACCTCACCGATGCGTCGGTCGAGGTCAGGCTTGGTGACACCGTCCTCGGCACCGCCGAGGTCGACAACACCGTCGGGACGGCGACGTACGACGACCACGGCGCCGCCTCGGTCTCGGTGGCTCTGCCCTCGACGGTCGTGCCGGGTCCGGCCCAGCTCACCGTCGTCGGCTCGACGACCGGGACGACCGTGCTGGTGCCGCTCACGGTGGCGGAGGCGGCGCCGCCGCAGGCCCCGGCCTGGGACGCGCGCACCGTCTACGGCGCCGGTGACGAGGTGACCTACGCCGGTTCGCTGTGGCGAGCGCTGTGGTGGACGTCGAACCAGAAGCCCGGCGACCCCTACGGCCCCTGGCAGGAGATCGTCACGGCCGCGGACGGCACTGCCACCTGGACGCCGTCGCGGATCTTCACCGCCGGTGACGTGGTGGTCCACCAGGGCAAGCGCTACGAGGCCAAGTGGTGGACCCGCAACCAGCGGCCGGGTGATCGACACGGTCCCTGGAAGCCGCTGAGCTGAGCAGGACTCGCCGATAGCGGTCCGGTCGTCACTGCGACGGCCGGACCGCTAACGTCGTCGTCATGAGTGCCATCGAGGAGCTGAACGCCGCACTGCGTGAGATCGGAGCGACCGTGGCCACCGCCGAGTCCTTGACCGCGGGACAGCTGGCGGCCGCGCTCGCCGAGCCGCCGGGCGCCTCGGCGACCTATCGCGGTGGGTTCGTGACGTACGCGACCGAGCTCAAGCACGAGCTGCTTGGCGTGCCAGCGTCGGTGATCGAGACGGTCGGCGTGGTCTCCGCCGAGTGCGCCGAGGCGATGGCCAGCGGCGCGCGGGCGCGGTCGGGCGCGACGTACGCAATCTCGACCACGGGTGTGGCCGGGCCCGAGGAGCAGGAGGGAAAGCCTGTCGGGACGGTCTACGTCGGGGTTTCCGGTCCGCACGGTGAAACAACCTCACGTCTGAGCCTGTCGGGCTCGCGTGCGGAGATCCAGCGTGATACGTGTTTGTTCGCTGTTGATGAACTACTCCGACTACTTCGGCGGGAACATCGAAGGGTCGGGTAGCGTTGGAGAAAGACGTCACCCAGATGTCGGTGACTTGTGAACTGTAGGAGGCTGACCGCGATGGTGCTCTTCCGTCGACTTCTCGGCGAGGTGCTTCGTGCCCAGCGGCTCGAGCGTGGGATGACCCTGCGCGAGGTCTCCGCGGAGGCCCGAGTGAGCCTCGGTTACATCTCTGAGGTCGAGCGTGGCCAGAAGGAGGCCTCCTCCGAGCTCCTCGCCTCGCTGTGCAGCGCACTCGACGTGGCTCTCTCCGATGTGCTTCGCGACGTCTCCGACGCGGTCGCCATCGAAGAGGCCACCATCCTGCGGATGCCGGTCCGCGCCGCGGCCGACGCCGCCGCAGCCTGATCCTCCCCAAATTCGGGGAGATCGCCTCCCGGGTGTCTCAAGAAGGACGCCGCCGTCTCCTTGGGTGATGTGGGCCCACGACGGGCCGCAGGTTCATGGGGAGATGGTGTCATGCAGATGATTGTCGAGAACGAGCCTCCGAGCACGGCGGCTCCGGCGCCGCGAAGGGATCCCGCGCTGCTCGAGGCCGAGCTCTTCGGGCTGGAAGAGACCCTGAACATCCTTCGCGACGAGCTCACCTCCGTCGCTCCCAGCGAGCGCGTGCACGTCGCTCGGCACATGCGAGACACCCGAGTGCGGATCGCGCGGATCCGGATGCAGCTCGCGCACGGGTATCAGGCTTAGGGCTGACACCTCGGGCAGAAGTAGGCCGGGCGCTCCTCACCGGGAGGGCCGACCTTGGCGACAGTCACGGTGCCGCCGCAGCGTCGGCAGGCTCGGCGGCCGTAGACCCACATCTGCCGGGAGCGTGACCAGTCGGCCTGCATCAGGTCCCGTGCGCGCTGGAGCATCCGGGGGAGCCTGTCGCCGGCCTCCGCGACCGTACGCAGCGGACTGATCCCGGCGATGAAGCACGTCTCGGCGGCGTAGATCGTGCCGATCCCGGCGAGGTTGGTCTGGTCGCGCAGCGCATCGAAGAGGGGCCGCTCGGGCTGGCGGGACAGGCGTTCGAGGGCCGCGTCCGGGTCCCAGTCGTCGGCGAGGACGTCCGGGCCGAGATGGCCGACCAGACGCTCTTCCTGGTCCCGGGGCACGAGCTCGACGATGCCCAGCAGGAAGCCGACCGCCTCGGTCCTCTCGGTGCGGAGCACCACTCGTGCCTGGAACCCGGGCTTGGGCCAGCGCCGGCCGGCCTCGAGGACCCGCCAGGACCCCTCCATCTTCAGGTGGGTGTGCAGCGTCCACTCGCCGGTGCGATGGTCGATCCGGGTCAGCAGGTGCTTGCCACGGGGCAGTGTCTCGCGGACGGTGCCGCCGGCGAGGTCGGCCGTGGCCAGCTGCGGGACCCGGAAGTCCGTTCGGGTGAGCACCTGCCCGGCCAGCCCCTTGTAGAGCCTCCTGGCGGTGCGGAGCACCGCGTCCCCCTCGGGCACGTCCTCACCTGCTCTGCGAGGTCAGGCGCAGGCCGCGCGGGGTGGCGATGAAGCCGGCGTACTGGAGCGCCTGGCGCAGCGGTGTCTCGCCGGAGCCGAGCAGCGGGGCGCCGTCGGCCTTCTCGACCGTCAACCTGCCCAGCGCGCCTCGCCGGACGGCCTCGGCGAGCGCCTCGGCGGCGGGCTCGAGCAGGTTGGGGTCGTCGGACCAGGTCAGCAGCGTGCGGCCGCCGCGCTCGACGTACATCGCCAGCTCGCCGTCGACCAGCACGACGATCGCGCCGGCCTTGCGGCCGGGCCGGTGGCCCGAGGCATCGGTGGTCGAGACTGTCGAGACCGGCCAGGGGAGCGCGGCGCCGTAAGGGTTGGCCGGGTCGGTGGCAGCGAGCGCGAGGGCGACCGGCTTGTCGCCGGAGTCGACCCGGGAGAACGTACGCAGCCGGTCGACCGAGCCGGCAGTGCCGAACTGGGCCGCGCCCAGGCCCTCGACGAAGTAGCCCCGCCGGGCGCGACCGGACTCCTCGAACGCGCTGAGCACCTTGTAGACGGCGGCGAACCCGCCGGGGGTGCGCTCGGACTGGACCGCGCCACGGGTGACGACTCCGTGCCGGTCCAGCAGCCGCTCGGCGGCCGCGTGGGCACGCTTGGTCGGGTCGGGATCGGGCTCGGGCAAAATCGTCCAGCGCCCGGCCGTCTCCGGAA
The DNA here is from genome assembly GCF_040613495.1 of Nocardioides sp. NPDC006273. NCBI lineage: Bacteria > Bacillati > Actinomycetota > Actinomycetes > Propionibacteriales > Nocardioidaceae > Nocardioides > Nocardioides sp. NPDC006273. Next base: position 187,330 of record NZ_JBEXSD010000001.1, read on the forward strand.
GACCGGCCCGCACCGGCATCCGCGCGCCGCCGGCGTAGCGTCCGCCACGGGCGCGCGGCGGTGGCCGCCTCGAGCGGTGCGACGGTGTCCCGGAACGGGTCAGCGCCCGCAGCGGCAACAGGGTGTCGTTGCTGACTCGACCCGACCAGACCAGCTCCCACAGGGCGGCGCTGAGGTCGGCATCGCTCGGGGTGGTGTCGAGGTGGCCTCCCACGGTGCGGGCGAGCTGGTGGAAAAACCACGCGCCGCCGGGCTCCAGCGCCGCGAGCAGCTGCTGGGCAAGGGGTCCGTCAGTGACTTCTGTCGGGGGCGGCAGGGTCAGCTCGGCCGTGTCGGCCGGGTGCAGCGAGACCCAGCCGTCGGTGCCGGGCAGGGTGCCGTGGCCCGCCCAGAGCACCTCGCCGCCGGCGGTCAGCTCGTCGAGGAAGGCCGGCTCGTAGTCGACCACCCGGGCCGGAAGGATCAGGCTCTCCAACGCGCTGGCCGGGACCGGGCAGCCCGACAGCTGGTCGACGACGCTCAGCACCCCGTCGACCCCACGTAGCGCGCCCTTGCGTACGGACGTCTTCTGCCATGCCGGGAGGAACCTGCCCATTGCCGCCGGCTCGACGGGCTCGACCTCCTTGCGCAGCCGGGCGAGCGAGCGCCGCCGCAGCATCCTGAGCACGTCGGCATCGCACCACTCCAGCCCGTTCCCGCCCGGCCGGAACTCCCCGTCGAGCACCCGCCCGCGGGCCGAGAGCCGCGCCAGGGCGTGCCGGACGACGGCCTCGCCCAGCCCCAGCCTCGAGGCCACGTCGGTGGCCGTGAACGGCCCGTGCGAGCGTGCGTAGCGCGAGACCAGGTCGCCGACCGGGTCCTCGACGGGCTCGGTGAACGCCGACGGTACGCCCGGAGGGACCGCCACCCCCAGCCCGTCCCTGAGCCTGGCCACATCCTCGACCACCGCCCACCGACCCTCCCCGGCGACCCGCACCTCGACGACCCGTCGAGCCGTGGCCAGGCCCGCCAGCATCGCCGAGACGTCACCCCGGTCGGCCGAGACGTCACCCCGGTCGGTCGAGGCGTCACTGCCGTTGTCCGAGACGTCAGTCGGTGACGCCTCGCCCGATGTACGTGACGCCTCGGACGACGCACGTGACGCCTCGGCCGACGTACGTGACGTCTCGGCAGGGGTGGTTCGGGCGGTGATCTCTTCGAGGGTCAGCGGGCCGATGGTGCGGATGAGGTCGGTGATGCCTTCGGCGCCGCGGGCTCTCCGGGTGGGCGCGAGGCGCTGGAGCTCGGACTCGACCTCGGCCAGGACCTCGGGATCGAGGAGCTCGCGGAGCTCGGCTCGGCCCAGCAGCTCGGCGAGGAGACCCTGGTCGAGGGTGAGCGCGGCGGCGCGGCGCTCGGCCAGGGGCGAGTCGCCTTCGTAGAGGAACTGGGCGACGTAGCCGAAGAGGAGCGACTGGGCGTAGGGCGACGGAGTCGGTGTGGCGACGTCGACGACGGAGATCTCGCGGCTCTCGATGCGCTTCAGCAGACCGACCAGGGAGGGCAGGTCGTAGACGTCACGGAGACATTCGCGAACGGCCTCGAGGATGATCGGGAAGCTCGGATACTGCGAGGCGACCTCCAGCAGCGCGGCCGAGCGCTGGCGCTGCTGCCACAGCGGCGAGCGGCGGCCGGGGTCACGGCGGGGGAGCAGCAGCGCCCGCGCCGCGCACTCCCGGAACCGGCTGGCGAACAGCGCCGACCCACCGACCTCGGTGGTGACCAGGTCCTCGATCTCGTCGGGCTCGAAGACGATGATCTCGCCGGTCGGAGCCTCGGCATCGGTGTCGGGGAGCCGGATCACGATGCCGTCGTCGCTGTCGATCGCCTGCCCGTCGACGCCGTAGCGCTCCCGGATCCGGGCGTTGATCGCCAGCGCCCACGGTGCGTGCACCGGGCGGCCGTAGGGGGAGTGGACCACCAGCCGCCAGTCACCGAGCTCGTCTCGGAACCGCTCGACCACGATGTTGCTGTCGGAGGGGATGACGTTGGTGGCCTCGACCTGCTCGTGCAGGTAGGTGACCAGGTTGGCGGCCGCGTAGGCGTCCAGGCCGTCCTCCTGCGCCCGCGCCTCCGCCATCGCAGTGGGCAGCGCGGCGAGCTCGCGGGTGTAGGCGCCGACGGCCTCGCCGAGCTCCGCGGGCCGGCCGAGCGAGTCGCCCTTCCAGAAGGGCAGCCGCCCCGGGATCCCGGGGGCCGGGGTCACCAGCACCCGGTCGTGGGTGATGTCCTCGATCCGCCAGCTCGTCGCGCCGAGGGCGAAGACGTCGCCGACCCGCGACTCGTAGACCATCTCCTCGTCGAGCTCGCCGACCCGGCGCCCGACACCCTCGCCGGCGATGAAGACCCCGAAGAGACCGCGGTCGGGGATGGTGCCGCCGCTCGTCACCGCGAGTCGCTGAGCGCCTGGACGCCCGGTCACGGTCCCGGCGACCCGGTCCCACACGATCCGCGGGCGCAGCTCGGCGAACTCCTCGCTCGGGTAGCGCCCGGCCAGGAGGTCGAGGGTGGCGTCGTAGGCGGAGCGGGGGAGCGTCGCGTACGACGCCGTCCTTCTGGCCAGGGTGAACAGCTCGTCGACGTCCCAGGTGTCCAGCGCCGTCGCGGCGACGATCTGCTGGGCGAGCACGTCGAGCGGGTTGGCCGGCAGGCTCATCGACTCGATCAGGCCCTGCCGCATCCGCTGCACGCTGACCGCGGTCTGGGCCAGGTCGCCGCGGTGCTTCGGGAAGAGTACGCCGCGAGAGACCTCGCCGACCTGGTGACCGGCGCGCCCGACCCGCTGGAGAGCGGAGGCGACGCTCGGTGGTGACTCGATCTGGACGACGAGGTCGACCGCGCCCATGTCGATGCCGAGCTCGAGGCTGGAAGTCGCGACCACCGCCGGGAGACGGCCCGACTTGAGGTCGTCCTCGATCAGCGCGCGCTGCTCCTTCGACACGCTGCCGTGGTGGGCCTTGGCGATCACCGGGGCCGCGCCGTGCGACTGCCCCGACTGCGCCATGACCTGCGCCGGCGGCACCCCGCCGCTGGTCGAGCCGAGCGAGGGAGCCCCCTCGCGAAGCGAGGGCGGCGGAGGCGTGTCGAGACCAACACGGTGCCCTGTCGCGCTCGAACCGACTGTGTTGGTCTCGACACGCTCGCTGGCGCTCGCGGGTCGGCCAGCGGCTGGAGCGGGTGTCTGCCAGAGGCGATCGGAGGCGATCTCGTTGAGCCGCGCGGTCAGCCGCTCCGCGATCCGGCGGGAGTTGGCGAAGACGATGGTCGAGCGATGGGCGGTGACCAGGTCGGCGACGTGCTCCTCGACGTGGGGCCAGATCGAGGAGGCCCGCTGCGGGTCGTCGTCCTCGTCCTCGCCGTAGGGGCTCGGCGCGGTCATGTCCTCGACCGGCACCACGACACTCAGGTCCCACCGCTTCTCCGCCGGTGGCGCGACGATCTCGACGGGCTGGCTGCCGCCGAGGTAGCGCGCGACCTCCTCCAACGGCCGGACGGTCGCCGAGAGCCCGATCCGCTGCGCCGGCTTCTCCAGGAGCGCGTCCAGGCGCTCCAGCGTCAGCGCCAGATGGGCGCCACGCTTGGTCGCCGCCACCGCGTGGACCTCGTCGACGATGACCGTCTCGACGCCGCGCAGCGTCTCGCGGGCCTGGCTGGTCAGCATCAGGAACAGCGACTCGGGCGTGGTGATCAGGATGTCCGGCGGGGTGGTGGTCAGCTTGCGCCGATCGGCCGCGGTCGTGTCGCCGGACCGCACCCCGACGCGGATCTCGGGCGCCTCGACGCCCAGCCGTTCGGCCGTCTGCCGGATCCCGACCAGGGGGCTGCGCAGGTTGCGCTCGACGTCCACACCGAGCGCCTTGAGCGGGGAGATGTAGAGCACCCGGCAACGCTGCTTCTTCTCAGGCACCGGCTCGGTCAGCAGCTTGTCGATCGACCACAGAAAGGCGCTGAGCGTCTTCCCCGACCCGGTCGGCGCGACCACCAGCGCGTTGCGCCTCGCCCCGATCGCCTCCCAGGCCCCGGCCTGAGCCGCGGTCGGCGCCGCGAAGGCAGCCGCGAACCACGTACGTGTCGGGTCGCTGAACTGCGCCAACGCCTTGGACGTGTCGCTCATGGGACAAACCTAGTCGCGAGCACCGACACTCAGCGGTCACACTGACCCCATGCATCTCGTCAATCTCTTCGGCCCACCGGCGGTCGGCAAGATGAGCGTGGGCCGGGAGCTCGCGGCACGCACGCCGTACCGCCTCTTCCACAACCACGCCACGATCGAGCCGCTGCTGGAGGTCTTCGACTGGGGGATGCCGTCTTTCGGGGTGCTCAAGGCCGAGTTCCGGCGGCGGGTGATCGAGGAGGCAGTGGCCTCCGACCTCCCCGGCCTGATCTTCACCTATGTCTGGGCGCTCGAGCTCCCGGAGGACACCCAGGCGGTCGAGAGCCTGGTCGCCCCCGTGGTCGAGGCGGGAGGGAAGGTCGACTGCGTCGAGCTGTACGCCGATCTGCCGACCCGTCTCGGCCGCGAGGGCACCCCGGAGCGGCTGGCCGCGAAGCCGTCCAAGCGCGACACCGAGTGGGCGCGGGCCAACGTGGTGGACTGGAACGAGCGCCATGTGCTCTCGACCGGCGCTGAGATGCCGTTCCCGCTGCCCTTCCCGCACACCGTGGTCGACAACACCCACCTGTCCGCGGCCGAGACTGCCGAGGAGATCATGGCGCGCCTCGGGCTGCCGACCAACCCAGACGGGCGCCGGCTGCCCTGAAACCACCGGACGCTCGGCGCCCTGCTGTGGTGCAATCGCGCTGTGGACCTCGCGCTTGACCTGACCGACCGTGCAGAAAGGTCCGCGTCGCTCTACCAGGCGCTGCGGGAGGCGCTGGCCGACGGCAGGCTGAAGGCGGGTGACCGGCTCCCCGCGAGCCGAGCGCTCGCCCAGGACCTCGGCATCTCGCGGAACACCGTCGCCACCGTCTACGAGCGACTCGTCGCCGAGGGCTTCCTGGAGTCGCGCGTCGGCGCGGGGACGTACGTCGCCGAGACCACCCGCCGACGCAGGGACCCGACCCCGGGCTCCCTCACCCCGAAGCCGAGCTGGCGGTGGTCCCCACGGCCGACGAGCGCCGACGCAGCGGTCCCGGCGTACGACCTGCGGGTGGGGATCCCCGACGCGGAGCTCTTCCCGTTCGAGACCTGGCGCCGCGTCCTGGCGGCGGAGTCGCGGCTGCGGGGGCACAACCCCGGGACCTACTCCTCGCCTGCCGGTCTGCCCAGACTGCGTGAGGCGTTGGCGCACTCGGTCGCCTACCACCGCGGCGTACGGGCCGACCTGGAGCAGATCGTGGTCACCAACGGGACCCAGCAGGCGTTGGATCTCGTCGCCCGGGTGCTGCTCGAGCCGGGCGACATCGTGGCGGTCGAGGACCCGGGCTACCCGTCCGCACGCGACCTCTTCGCCTCCCACGGTGCCCGGGTGGTGCCGGTTCCGGTCGACGAGGACGGGCTGGTCGTCGACCAGCTCCCGGAGCAGACCCGGCTCGTCTACACGACCCCGAGCCACCAGTTCCCGCTCGGGGTGCGCCTCTCCCTCAGCCGCCGCCGCGCCCTGCTCGCCTTCGCCAACACTCACGGGGCGGGGATCGTCGAGGACGACTACGACAGCGAGTTCCGGTTCACCGGGCGGCCTCTCGAACCGCTGCACGCCCTCGATGACCAGGGCCGGGTGATCTACGTCGGCACCTTCTCCAAGTCGCTGCTTCCCAGCCTGCGCACCGGCTACCTCGTCGCGCCGGGCTCCCTCGTCGACAGCCTCCTGGGCGCCAAGCAGCTCACCGACGGCTTCGGTCCCGTCCAGCCCCAGGCCGCCCTGGCCCGCTTCCTGGAGGAGGGCCTTCTCGCCCGGCACGTACGCAAGGCGTCCAAGACGTACGCCGAGCGCCGCTCGCTCCTCCTCGAGACCCTCGCCACCTGGCCGGTCGAGGTGCTCCCGTCCGCTGCCGGACTGCACCTGTCCGCCTACGCGGAGCTCCCCGCTGACCTGGCCGACCGCGCCGCGGCCGAGGGACTCGCACTAGACACGATCAGCGCCCACCGCCTGCTGCCGGGTCGCGACGGGCTCTTCCTAGGCTACGGAGCCGTCCGGACAGAGAGCCTGCCCCGCGGGCTCGACCTCCTGGGCGCCCTCGCGGGCTGGTCGTGAACGGTCCCGTCGTGAGCGCGCCAGCGACCAGGCCAGCCCCGCACCGGCGAAGAGCACCGGCCCGAGCAGGTGGGCGCCGGTGAGACCCAGCAGGACCAGTGCCGCGACCATCGAGCAGACCGCGGCCCACCACGACCACGTCCCCCGCGGCAGCAGCCGCAGCGCGGCCGCTGCGCCGACCACGTAGAGCAGGGAGAACGTCCCCGAGGCCATCAGCAGGGCCGCGTCGGTCGAGGTGCCGGCAGCCCAGATCACCACGACCGTCCCCAGCGCGACGGCGCTGATCGCGAGCAGCGAGCGCCGGGGGATCGAGGAGACGGGGTCGGCGAGGACCCGCGGCAGCCCGCCCTCACGCGCCAACGCCGCCCCGAGCCGCGAGCCGCCGGCGAAGTAGGCGTTGATCGCGCCGATGGTCAGCAGCACCGCGACGACCGCGGTCACCGGCCGGGCCGGCTCCCCGAAGCCCAGGACGAGCAGGTCGGCCAACGGCGCGGCTCCGGAGGTGGATCCGAGCGAGGCGACGGTCGCGAACGCGATGCCGAGGTAGAGCACCGTCACGACGCCGAGCGCCAGGAACGTCGCCCGGCGGATGTCGCGAGCCGGGTCGCGGTAGTCGGCCGAGAGCGACGACAGGATCTCCCACCCCGCGAAGGCCCACACCAGCATCGCCGCCGCGGTTCCGACCGAGCCCCAGCCGTGCGGGGCGAAGGGCGTCAGTCGACCCAGGTCCGCATGCGGAAGCGCCACGACGACCGCGACCGCGAGCAGCACTGCGATCGCCCCGGCGATCGCCAGCTGAACGCTCCCGGAGACCTTGATCCCGAACCAGTTCATCGCCGTGACCAGCACGATGATCGCCGCCGTCGCCAACAGCGACATGCCCTGCCCACCGCCGAAGGCGTCGGCGACGTACGCCCCACCGAACCCCGCCGCGACCGGCGCCCCTACGCCGATCGTCAGGTAGAACGCCCAGCCCACCATCGTCGCCACGTGCGAGTTGAAGGCGAGCCGTGCGTACGTCGCCACCCCGCCGCCGTCCGGGTGCCGCGCGCCGAGCGCGGCGAAGGTCGCCGCCAGCGGCACCGAGAGCAGGATCAGCGCCAGCCAGGCGAGCAGCGAGGCCGGTCCGGCCTCTTGAGCCGCCAGAGCCGGCAGGGAGATGACACCGGTGCCGAGCACGGCACCGAGGGTGAGAGCCGCGCCCTGGGGCACGGTGATTCCATCGTTGTTCACGATTGTGACGCTAGTGAGGGCAGCGCCCTCCGCGCCCGGCCAATCAGCCCCTCGTCTCCTGGGCCAATCCTCAGCCGGCCATCCGTCTAACGGATGTTGCGCCGCACCCGCTCCTCATAGGCAGCCCGGGCCGCTGGGTCGACGCCGGCGAGCAGCTGCGAGGCGTTGGTGGCTCGGTCGACGAAGTCCTGGACGCTGCGCGGCATCGCCTGGGTGATCTTGGTCAGGGCCTGGGCCCAACCGGGCACCCAGACCTCGGGACGTGGCTCGCGGATGACCGCCTCGATCGCGGCGGCCACGTCCTCGGCGGTGACCGGCTTCATCCCCTTCGCCTCCGGCACGCCGTCGGAGAGCTCGGTCTGGACCACCGCCGGCAGGATGAGTGACACGTCGATCCCGGACGGCGCCAGCTCCATCCGCAGCGCCTCGGAGAAGCCGACCACGGCGAACTTCGAGGCAGAGTAGGTGGCCGCGTCCGGGACCGGCACCCGCCCGACGGCCGAGGCGACGTTGACGATGTGGCCCTTGCCCCGCTCGACCATCGTCGGTGCGACCGCCTTGATCCCGTTGATCGGGCCGTGCACGTTGACCTCGAAGATCGCCCGGGTGAGCGCGTCGTCCTCCTTCAGGACCGGCCCGAGCGGCATGATCCCGGCGTTGTTGACCAGCACGTCCCACGGTCCCAGATCCGCGACAGAGTCGAGGAAGACCCGCCAGGAGCCGGGGTCGGTGACGTCGAGATGCGCGGCCATCACGCGTGGGCCGAACTCGGCGACCACCTCGTCGAGCAGGTCCGGGTCCAGGTCGCCCACGGCCACCGTGGCCCCGGCACGAGCCAGCCGCTCGACGGTGGCGCGACCGATGCCACGGGCACCTCCGGTGACGATGACGGCGGTTCCCTTGATCTGGCGGGTCATGACTCTCCCTCGGTGGTGCGGATCAGGCTGCGTACGGCTTTCCTGTCGGTCTTGCCGACGCTGGTGACGGGGACGGCGTCGAGGATCAGCACCTCGCGGGGGTACTTGTGCGGCGCGAGCCGCGTCTTGGCGAAGGCGATCAGCTCCTCGGGGGTGGCCCGCGCACCCGGATGGAGGGCGACGGCCGCGACCACCTCCTCACCGCGCTGCTCGTCGGGCCGCCCGACGACCGCGGCGGCGGTGACGGCCTCGTGGGCGAGGAGGGCGTCCTCCACGTCGCGCGGGAAGACGTTGAACCCGCCGCGGATGATCAGGTCCTTGATCCGGTCGTCGACGTAGAGGTAGCCGTCGTCGTCGAAGTGGCCGATGTCGCCGGTGTGCAGCCAGCCGTCGACGACGGTGGCCGCGGTCTGCTCGGGATCGTTCCAGTAGCCCTGCATAACACCGGGGCCACGCACCCAGATCTCGCCCTCCTCGCCGGTCGGGACGGGCTCGCCGTCGGGACCGGCGATGATGACCTCGGCGTGGGAGAGCGGCTTGCCGACGCTGCCGGGCCGCGACTCCTCGACCGTCGAGGCGGCGATGACCGCGCTCGACTCGGTGCAGCCGTAGCCCTCCAGGATGGTCACGCCGAAGGCCTCCTCGGCCTTCTCCCGCAGCGCCGGCAGCAGCGGCGCGCCACCGCTGCCGAAGGAGCGCAGCGAGCTCAGGTCGTAGTCCTGGTAGGGCTGGTCGAGCAGCATCTGCAGCATCGAGGGCACCACCGTGCTCGACTCCACCTGGTGCTCCTGGGCGAGCTCGAGCCACCCCTTGGCGTCGAACCACCGCTGCAGCACCGAGGTCTGCGGCCGTGAGGAGTGCATGCCGCTGATGACCACGATCAGGCCGTACGCATGGGAGAGCGGCAGCGGCAGCAGCCACCGTGTCGTGCCCTGGCTCTCACCGACCCGGTGGAGCGCGTGCCCGGACTCCCACAGCCCGCGGTGGCTGAGCATCACGCCCTTGGCCCGACCGGTGGTGCCGCCGGTGTAGAGCAGCGCCGCGAGGTCGTCGTCCCCGCGAGGGACGATGTCGATCGGGTCGGCGCTCTCCAGGCTCTCGTACGCCACCAGCCTCGCCCCGCTGGTCGAGCCGCCGGAGCCGCTGGGCGGAGGCGTGTCGAGACCAACACGGTCCCCTCCGGCGACGATGACGGTGAGGTCGAGGCCCTCTCCGGCTGCCTGGACCAGCGGGAGCAGCTCGGGCGTGACGATCGCGGCCTTGGCCCCGGAGTCCTCCAGGATGTGGCGCAGCTCGGGCGGAGTCTGCAGGAAGATCACCGGGGTCACCACCGCGCCTGCGCGCCACAGGGCGCGGTAGCTGACGAAGACCTCCGGGGTGTTCATGGTGAGCACCACGACCCGGTCGCCCGGCTCGATCCCGAGCTCGCGCAGGCCGCCGGCGACCCGCGCGGACCGCTCGGTGATCTCGGTCGAGGAGTGCCAGGTGCCCTCGAAGAAGACCGCCGGGTGGTCGCCGTGCCGGGCGTAGGACTCCTCGGCCAGGACCGCCAGGTTGTGCTCGCCAGGACGGGACGTCGCCCCGGTCGGCACCGCGTTCATCGGGCGCCCAGCTTCCGCAGCGCCTTGAGCTGGCCGTTGCCGAGCTGCACGAACTTCTCGACCGTCTGGCCCTTGAACGGCCCGATCGGACCCATCCGGGACGCCGCGATGGTCTGGGCGTCGGTGAACCTCCGGATCCCGTCGGCGCCGTGTCGTCTGCCCAGTCCGCTCGATCCCATGCCACCCATCCCGGCCTCGATGCTTCCTGCCGCCAGCGCGGCGCCGTCGTTGATGTTCACCGCGCCCGCGCGGATCCGGCGGGCGATCATGTCGGCCTCGCGTACGTTCTTGCTGAACACGCTCGCCGAGAGCCCGGCCTCGCCCTGGTTGGCGATCCGGACCGCCTCCTCGTCGCTGTCGGCGCGGTAGAGCGCGACGACCGGGCCGAAGGTCTCACCGAGGCACAGATCCATCTCGGACGTCACGCCCTCCAGGACCGTCGGGGCGAACGCGTACGGACCCACCTCGGGGAGCGGCTCGCCACCGGTGAGCAGGGTCGCGCCCTTCGCGACCGCGTCGGTGACGTGGGCGGTGACCTTGTCGAGCTGCGCCTGCGAGGCCAGCGACCCGACGTCGGCCGAGTAGTCGAAGGACTGGCCGACCACCTGGCCCTCCGTCTCGGCGACCAGCGCCTGACGGAAGGCGGCGTAGACGTCCTCGTGCACGATCACGCGCTCGATGTGGACGCACATCTGGCCGGTGTTGGCGAAGGCCGCCATCGCCGTGCCGCGAGCGGCCTGGCCGACGTCGGCGTCACGGCGGACGATGAGCGGGTTCTTCCCGCCGAGCTCGAGGGAGGCGCCGATCAGCCGGCCGGCAGCTCGCTGGGCCACGATCCTCCCGGTGGGCGTCGAGCCGGTGAAGGCGATGTAGTCGACGTTGTCGATGACCGCCTCGCCGGTCGCCGCGCCCGGCCCGGTGACGACCTGCCAGACGTGCTCGGGCAGCCCCGCCTCGGCCATCAGCGCCCTTGCCCACAGCAGCGTCAGCGGCGTCTGCGGGTCGGCCTTGCTGATCACGGCCGCGCCGGCGAGCAGGGCCGGGACGGCGTCGCCGACCCCGAGATAGAGCGGGTAGTTCCACGGCGAGATGATCCCGACGACCTGTTTCGCCACCCGCACCTCCTTCACGGAGGTGACGCCGGGGATCGCGCCGCGGACCCGCTTGTCGGCCAGGTAGGTCGGGCCGCGGCGGGCGTAGTGGCGGGCGATCGTCCCGACCTGCAGGACCTCCTGCCAGGCATGGAAGCGGGCCTTTCCCATCTCCCACTGGATCAGGTCGAGCACCTCGTCCTGGCGTTCGACCAGCAGATCGTGGAAGCGGAGCATGACCTCGGCACGGTCCGAGAAGGCGAGGGTGGCCCAGTCGGGCTGTGCCGCGCGCGCCGTGGCCGCGGCCTCTGCGACGTCCGCGGGGGTGACCGACGGCACCGGGAGCGTCGGCCCGGCGTCGTACGGTGCGGTCGCGGTCAGCGAGCCGTCACCTCCGGAGACCGGGCAGGCCACCCAGCGGGTCCAGGAAGCGAGCCGTACGTCGTCGATCCATCCGGGACGTACGCCTTGGACCTCGGTCGTCTTCGTGGTCATCGATCTCCTCAGATCCGGGTCAGATGGATGGGGCTGCCGTCTTTCGGGAACGGCAGCGAGCTGTTGTCGAGGGGTGCGCGGTAGCCAGGGGAGACGCTCCACCGGTAGTCGCGCAGGAGCCGGTGCAGGATCGACTTGACCTCCAGACCGGCGAAGTGGAGCCCGATGCACTTGTGCACGCCGCCGCCGAACGGCTCCCAGGCCATCCGGTGGCTCTTGTCCTCGCGGCGGTGCGGTGCGAAGCGCTCGGGGTCGAAGACGGCCGGGTTGGTCCAGTAGTCCTCCATCATGTGGCTGAACTGGACCCCGACCATCACGCCGGTGTCCGCCGGGATCCGGAACCCGAGAAGGCTGGTCTCCTTGACCGTACGCCGGATCAGGGCCGGCACCGGGGCGCGCAGCCGCAGCGCCTCCTTCATCACCAGATCCAGGCTGGTGAGGCTCTCGATCTCGGGCATGTTCGGCGCCGGACCGAGGGCGAGGGACTCCTCGCGGCAGCGCTGCTGCCACTGCGGATGCTGGCCGAGGTACTGCAGCATCGTCGAGGTGGTGATCGTCGAGGTGTCGTGTGCGGCCATCATCAGGAAGATCATGTGGTTGACGACGTCCTCGTCGCTGAACCGCTCGCCGTCGTCGGTCTCGATGTGGCACAGGACCGAGAAGATGTCGTCGGAGGCGGTGGCGCGCTTCGCGGGGAGGTAGTGGCGCAGGAAGTCCTCCAGGACCTTCCTCCCGCGGAACGCCCGGCCCCAGCGGGTGAGCGGCACATCGGCGCGTACGACGCCGGCGGCCGCCTGCACGCAGGCGATGAACGCCTCGTTGACGCGCTCCATCTCCGCACGGCTGGTGTCCTTCGCGCCGCCCATGAAGATGTCGGCGGCGATGTCGAGGGTGAGCTGCTTGAGCCGCGGGTAGGCGCGGAACTGTGCGTCGGTGTCCCAGGCGCGCATGCCCTGCTCGATCGCCGGCTGCATCGCGGTCGTGTAGGCCGCGAGCCGGGGGCGGGTGAAGGCCTCCTGCAGGATGCGGCGGTGGGCGTGGTGCTCCTCGAAGTCGAGCAGCATCAGGCCGCGGTCGAAGAAGGGGCCGACGATCTGCCCCCAGGCGGGGCCGTTGGCGAAGGCCTTGTCCTTGTTGCGGAGCACCGCCTCGCAGGCGTCGGGTCCGAGCGCCACCACGCCGGTCTCGCCGGCTCGGAAGAACGGCGAGACCGGTCCGTACGTCTCCCACTGGTGTCGGTAGAAGCCGACCGGGTCTCGCGAGTAGTCCAGCAGCCGGCCGACCCAAGGGAGGCCGCGGTCGCCGGGCGCGAGCGGCGGGATCTCGCGAAGCGTCGCTGTCATCGTGCTTTGATCCATCGTGTCCGACCTCCCGGTCCCGAGTGACTCTGCTGAGGGTAGTCAAATGGAACATGTTCTCGCAGCGGTTCGGTGGGCATGGATGAGACGGGTGCGTTGTTGTGGTCTCCGTGGAGAGCTACGAATCAGTGGTGATCGGTGCTGGTCAGGCCGGGCTGTCGGCGTCCTATCACCTCAACCGTCTGGGCCTGCGCCATGTCGTGCTCGACGCCGAGCGCCGCCCCGGTGGCGCCTGGCAGCATCGCTGGAACTCGCTGACCATGCACGACGTGCACGGCGTGGCCGACCTCCCGGACGGGCGGGCGCCGGGGGAGTCCGGCGAGCGGGCCAACGTCGCGGTGCCGGGCTGGTTCGGTCTCTACGAGTCGATGCACGATCTTCCGGTGGAGCGGCCGGTGAAGGTCACCTCGGTCACGTCGGTCGGGGACCTGCTGGCGGTGCACTCGGCCGACGGGCGGACCTGGTTGACCCGGACGCTGGTCAACGCGACCGGGACCTGGACGCGACCGTTCATTCCGCACTACCCGGGGGCCTCGACCTTCCTGGGGGAACAGGTGCACACCCACGACTATCCGGGTGCTGCCCATTTCGGGGGTAAGCGAGTCGCGGTGGTCGGTGGGGGCGCCTCGGCGGTGCAGTTCCTCGGCGAGCTCGCGCCGCTGACCGACGTCCTCTGGGTGACCCGGCGCGAGCCGGTGTGGCGCACCGACTTCGACGCCGAGCGCGGCCGTGAGGCGGTCGCGCTGGTGGCCGAGCGGGTCGAGTCGGGACTGCCGCCGGCGAGCGTCGTCAGCGTCACCGGGCTCTCGCTGCGCCCGCAGGAGCAGGAGGCCGCCCGGCTCGGGGTCTACGAGCGCCGGCTGCCGATGTTCACCCGGATCGAGCCGGACGGGCTGCGGTGGGAGGACTCGGGGTCCTTCGAACGGGTCGACGCGATCTTGTGGGCCACCGGGTTCCGGCCCGCCGTCACCCACCTCGCGCCCCTGCATCTGCGATCTTCGCACGGAGGAATACCGCTGCTGCGCGGGTCGGCCGACGTGCAGACCGCGGTCACCGCTGCGTACGACTCAAGGGTCCAGCTCGTCGGCTACGGGCCCTCCGCGAGCACCATCGGGGCCAGCCGCGCGGGCCGAGCCGCGGCGCTCGCGGTGAGGCGTCAGCTCGCCCATCATCAGACGGTTGAGCCTCAGACGGCGCCGAGGTCCGCGGAGAGCCAGTTCTCCGGTGTCAGCCGGATCGTCACCTCGGGCGGGTAGTTCGCCGCCTCCGCCAGGTACGGCCCGACCGCCTCCGGCGGAAGGTATCGCCGCGCCATCGCCGCCGTGTCGCCCTCCGCGGCACCCGCGATCCGTACCGGCCCCTCGACCGAGACGTAACGGACCGTCGGGTCCAGCCGCTCGACCATCAGCGTGCATCGCCCCGCGGCCCGGATCAGTCTCGTCTTCAGCGAGTCTTTTCCGGTGACGAACCAGACGTCGCCGCCGGGGGTGTAGTCGTACCAGATCGGCACAGTCAGGGGGCCTCGCCCGTCTTCTCGGCTCACCGAGAGGGCTGCGATCAGGGGCTGGGACAGGAGTTCTTGGCGGTCTGCGATTGGAATTCCCATGCTTTGACCGTACGCCGTTTTCGGTGGTCGAGCAGGTCGACTTCCTGCCCCGCTCGTCGAGACCTCGTCCCCGCTGGTCGAGCCGCCGGAGCCGCTGGGCGGAGGCGTGTCGAGACCAAGACGGTCTTCCGGTGGTCGAGCTTGTCGAGATCTCCCTGCCGGAAGCCTTTCGCCCGAAGGCCGGTCAGGGCCGCCGACCCGACTTCGAGAGTGTTCCCGAGGAACCCCGGAGTAAAGGACGGCCTTCGGCCGCCGGCTTCGCCGGCCGCTTCGCGGTCCTTGACTCCGGGCTCCCTCGGGAAAAGATCTGGCTGGCTATCGGGGCGGCGGCCCGGGTGTGGCGCAGCGGATTCTTGCTTGGAAACGGTGACGCGCGTGGGGTGGGAGGGTGACCCTTCGGGCCACTTACCATCCACAGGTTCGCCGGCGTTCGCTCGCCGCTAAAAGTAAATTTGACCTGCACAGATAGGTATCCAAGAAGGCCTAGTCGGAGTAGAATCAGAGGCACCACGACACGCCTTGAATGGAGGTGGCAGCCATGAGCATCGACCACTGGGGCACCGGCCCCACCGACCTTCTCGAATCTTCTCTTGCTGCCATCGAAACCTCCCTCGAAGAACTCCTTGCGATGGACCCGACCTACTGGCGCACCAGTCAGAAGAAGGACTTCCTGGCCCGGGTGGAGAAGCTCCAGGCCCAGCAGGCCGCGTTGACGCTGCGGGTCCTCGCTGCCTCAGGTGACATCGCCGCCGAGACCGGCGACAAGGACGCCTCCGCGTGGATGCGTGCCGAGCTGCTGGTCGACAAAGGTGCCGCACGGACGCAGATCAAGCTCGCCCACGCTGTGACGAAGTACGAGCTGGTCGCCGCCGGCCTCGCTGCCGGTGTCATCTCCGAGGCGAAGGCCATCGTGATCACCAAAGCCCTCGACACGATCCACGCCGACCCCATCACCACCGGCGAGGACCTGGTCCTGGCCGAGAAGCTGCTGATCGACTACGCCACCCTCGCCACGGCCAACGAACTACAGATCGCCGGCAAGCGGGTCCTGGCCAAGATCGACCCCGCCCAGTTCGAAGAAGCCGAAGCCAAAGCCCTCCTCGCCGAAGAAGAACGAGCCCAGCAGAAGACCGCACTCCGCGTGTGGGACAACGGCGACGGAACCGTCGGGTTCGACGGGGTCCTCCCGACCTCGATCGGGATGCGGTTCAAGACCCAGGTTGAAGCCTGGGCCCAACCCCGCAAACAGCAGCTCGTCGACAAAGGCACTCCGCTCCCGCCGTGGGAACGGATGATGGGCCAGGGCTTCGCTCGCCTGATCGAGACCATCGACCCCGCCGCGCTGCCCCGCCACGGCGGCGACGCGACCGTGGTCAACGTGGTGATCGGCCTCGAGGAGCTCCGCAAAGAGCTCGGCACCGCCATCCTGGGGTTCGACGAGACCAACGGGACCACCATCACCGCCGCGGAAGCCCGCAGGATGGCGTGCAACGCCACCATCATCCCCTGGGTCCTCGGCGGCGACAGCGAAGTCCTCGACATGGGTCGCGCGAGCAGGGTCTTCGTCCCCATCCAGCGCAAAGCACTCCGGTTGCAACAGAAGTGCTGCCAAGCCGAAGGGTGTGACATGCCACCGGAATGGTGTGACGCCCATCATCTAGATCCATGGGCTGCGGGCGGCAGAACGGACCTGAAGGACGGGGTCCTGTTGTGTCCGCATCATCATCGTCTGGCGCACAACCCTGCCTACGTTCATGAGCGGCTACCCGACGGCACTGTTCGGTTCACCCGCCGCCCCTAAGCCGGCCGTTCCTCGAGTGACAGGAGCGAAGGGTGTGCGCGCCACCCTCGGGTCACTCCGCTGAGGCCGAGTGCTTGCGATGGTTCGCGTTGAAGCGGGCCTTCTTCTCGCGGTTTCCGCAGGTGTTCATGTCGCACCATCTGCGGGTGCGGCTTCGGCTGGTGTCGAAGAAGGCGGCGCGACAGGTCGGTGACGCGCACAGCGCCAGTCTTCCGTCGCGCTCACCGGAGATGATGGCGATCGCATCGGCGGCGATCACGCCGAGTGCGTCCGTCAGCGTGGAGGCGGAGCTCAACTGCCAGTGCCGCTTGCACTCGGGCGTCAGCAGCGCGGTCGCACGGCCTCGGGCGCTGTGGTCGTTGATCACGTCGACGGCGGTCGCGGGGAGGGAGTCCTGGCTGGCGGCCGCTGTCGCGACGGCGTGGATCGACTCTCTCAGCTCTCGGGCGAGGCGGAGCTGGGCAGGGGTGCAGGCGTCAACAGCGAGCCCGTAGACGGCTAGCCAGTCGAGTAGTCGCTGCGGTGTGGGGATGCGCTCCACGGGGGTTCCGTGACGCTCCGACAGGGTCCCGGTGAAGCTCGTCGCGAGCACACTGCCGAGGCGGAAGTCGGGGGATCCAGCGGACATGGAACCACCATAACCGGTTGCCGCGGCCACGCCGCCGTGTTAGAACCGGCATAGACGGTTCCACGATCTCGAGGAGTTCTCATGCCTGACCCGGCCACCGACGTACGAGCATTCGACGCACATGCCCCCGAGGCCGACCTCGAGGATCTGCGGAAGCGCCTGGCCGCGGCTCGGTTGCCGGAGGCGGAGACGGTCGATCGCTTGGCTTCTGGCCGGAGGCGCTGGGACCAGGGGGTCCCGCTCGCAGACCTCATCGATGTCGTGGAGCACTGGCGCACCGCGTACGACTGGCGGCCCTTCGAGAGGAGCCTCGACCGGATCGGTCAGTTCCGCACCGCCATCGATGGCCTGGGAATCCACTTCCTCCATCGCAAGTCACCACGAGCGGATGCCACGCCGCTCGTCCTGACGCACGGGTGGCCCGACAGCATCGTCCGGTTCATCGACGTGATGGACGAGTTGGCGGACCCGAAGAACCCGGAAGCGCCGGCCTTCCACGTCGTGGTCCCGTCGCTCCCGGGCTTCGGGTACAGCGACCGGCCGGCCACGACAGGGTGGGGGACCGAGAGGACCGCGGCTGCGTGGGTGGAGCTGATGGGAAGGCTCGGCTACGACGAGTTCGTGGCTCACGGCGGAGACTGGGGAGGCAACATCACCACGGTTCTGGCCGGCAGGTTCCCGGACCACGTTCTCGGCATCCACACGACGTTCGCGGAAGGCCCACCAGGGCTGACGACGGAGGGGCTGACACCGCAGGAGCGGACTTGGACGGTGGAGACCCGCGACTTCTGGCGCCATCGGGCGGCGTACGCGAAGCAGCAGGCCACCCGGCCGCAGACCATCGGCTATTCGCTCGTCGACTCGCCGGTCGGGCTCCTCGCCTGGCTCCTCGACAAGTTCGCCGAATGGTCGGACTCCGACGACAGTCCGTTCGAGGCCATCTCCAGGGACCGCATCCTCGACAACGTCACCCTCTACTGGCTGACGCGCACAGGCGCGTCAGCGGCCCGGATCTACTACGAGAGCCACAACGCGCTCGACCCCGACCTCCGGGTGGACGTCCCGTCAGCGATCACCATCTACCCCCGCGACGTCGAAAGATGTCCGCGGCCCTGGGCACAGGAGCGCTACCGGAAGATCGTCCGATGGGGGACACCCGAGCGAGGCGGGCACTTCCCGTCGATGGAGGTTCCGGAGCTCTTCGTCGAGGACCTGCGAGAAGGCCTCGCGGCCGTGTTGGCCGCTCGGGGACACTGAGGGCATGCGACGGATCGGTGTGCTGGGCGGGATGAGCTGGGAGTCGACGGCGGAGTACTACCGCCTGCTCAACGAGATCGCCGCGAAGCGGCTCGGCGGGCTGCACTCGGCGGATCTGCTCGTACGGTCGGTGGACTTCGCCGAGATCGAGGAGATGCAGGCCGGAGGTGAGTGGGAGCGGGCGGGGCAGCGGCTCGCCGAGGAGGCAGCCACGCTCAACGAGGCCGGGGCCGAGGTGATCGTGCTGGCGACCAACACGATGCACAAGGTGGCGGGGGCGTTGGAGGAGACGTACGGGGATCGCTTCCTGCACCTCGGCGACACGACTGCGGCCGCGGTCGAGGCAGCCGGGGTCGGGCGCGTGGGACTGCTCGGCACCGGGTTCACGATGTCGCAGCCGTTCTATGCCGACCGGCTCCGCGGCCACGGTCTCGCGGTCACCGTTCCCGTCGAGCGTGACCAGGAGACGGTGCACCGGATCATCTACGAGGAGCTGTGCCTGGGGACGTTCCAGGACAGCTCTCGGCAGGCGTACCTCGAGGTCATCGACCGGCTCGTCGCCGACGGTTGCGAGGGCGTCGTCCTCGGGTGCACCGAGATCGAGCTGCTGCTACCGATGGAGACGTACGCGGGTGTGCCGCTGTTTCCGACGACCCGGCTGCACTGCGAGGCCGCGATCGAGGCGGCGCTCAGCCCCGGGATCAGCCCCCGAGATCAGCGCTGCGGCCACTCCTCGGCGAGGAGCGCGTAGGAGAGGCCGTCGAGCCAGCCGCGGGTGCGGTGCAGGGAGTCCTTGATCGCGTGGGACTCGCGGCGCATCCCGAGGCGCTCCATGAGCCGCCAGGAGGCCTCGTTGTCGGCGAAGCACTCCGCGACGACGCGTCGCAGACCCAGGGGGCCGAAGCAGACGCCCAGCAGGGCGCGTACGGCCTCGGTGGCGTAGCCGTTGCCCTGATGGGCGGGGGCGATGGTCCAGCCGAGCTCGGCCTGGGTGCCGTTGCCCTGCTCGCGCACCTCGGTCTGTGACCAGGGGTCGGTGATCAGCAGCATGAGGTCGCCGACGATGGCGCCGTCGTGCTCGATCACCAGACTGGACTCGAGGACGTCGGGGCGCTCGAAGACCTTGCGATAGGCGTCGATGTCGGAGAAGGCGCTCGTCACCCATTCGGACACCTCGGGAAGACTCCGGAAGGCCCAGGTCGGCTCGATGTCGGCGAGAGTCATCCGACGGATCACGAGCCGTTCGGTGCGCAGCGGCCACTCGGCCTTCCCCAGCAGATCAGGGCGGGTGTCGATCATGTGCCAACCTTGGCATCAACCGGATCCAGGACGCCACCGAGTTCTTCGGGACCGAGCTCATCGGGGAGGGCGTCGTGGCGTACGACCAGGGAGGTGACCGCGCGGGTGAGGCAGACGTAGAGGCGGCGCAGTCCGGTGGCACGGTCCGGCTCACCGGCGACGATCGCCGTCGGGTCGGAGACGACCACGTGGTCGAACTCGAGCCCCTTCGCCAGCGAGGCGGGGACCAGGTCGAGATGGGCGTCGAACTCGGTCTCCTCGTCGGCGGGCACCCCTATCTCGGCATAGGCGAGCGCCGCCTCGGTCAGCTCGGCGCGCACCTCCGCCAGCGAGGCGTCAGGCACGATCAGCCCCACCGAGCCAGGGCGTCCCAGGGCGTCCTCGAGCGCCGCCACCACCGACGAGGTCGTGAAGGTGAGGTCGCCGCGCGCCCGGCGCACCGCGACCGGCGGCTCCAGGTCGGGAGCGATGTGGGGGAGGAGCCGGGCGGCGTACGCGATCACGTCGGCCGGCACCCGGAAGCCGCGGGTCAGCTGCTCGACATGTCCGTCGGGCTTGCCCAGGTGCGTCAGCGCGTCGGTCCAGGACGACGATGCCCACGGCGTGGTCGCCTGGGCGAGGTCGCCGAGGATCGTCAGGGACCCCGTGGTCGAGCGGCGGCCGAGGGCGCGCAGCATCATCGCGGAGAGGTCCTGGGCCTCGTCGGCGACGATGTGGGCCACCGACGGTGTCCGGTCGAGCAGGTCGGCGATCTCGTCGAGGAGCACCAGGTCGGCCAGCGACCAGCGCGCCGCGCCGGCCGACCGGGGCGGCTTCGCCCACAGCAGCGTCTCCTGCTCCGACTCCGAGAGCAGCCCGTCAGCGACCTCCGCCAGCCAGGTCGCGTCGGTGAACAGCCGGAAGAGCACCTTCGCCGGTTTGAGGTCCGGCCACAGCACGGCCGCGTAGTCCTTGACCGGCTTGGCCCGCGCCACCGCGTCGTGCACCCGGTCGTCGGGTGAGTCACCCGACCGCTCCATCTGCACCAGCACCCGGTGGGCCAGCGCGCGCGGCAGGAGCGCCCGGCCCGCGGCGTACCGCAGATCGTTGGCGCGCAGCCCCTCCAGCGCCTCGCGCGCCTCGTAGGTGGGCACCCGCCACCGCCGCGAGCCGCGCGGGACGACCAAGGCCTCCTCCGGTTCACCGACATGCGACCAGACCGCCCGGTGGAGCACCTCGGCCATGCGTACGTCGCCCTTCAGCGTCGCCACCGAAGCGGGCTCCTCCGCCCGAAGGGCGCCGTGGCTCTGCCCATTCTTGGTGACCAGCTCCTCGATCGTCGCCTGCTTGGCCTCGATCTCGCCGAGGGCGGGGAGCACGTCGCGGATGTAGCGCAGGAACGAGGCGTTGGGGCCGACGATGAGGACCCCTCGACGGGTCAGCTGGTCGCGGTGCGCGTAGAGAAGGTACGCCGCGCGGTGCAGCCCCACCGCGGTCTTCCCGGTGCCGGGCGCACCCTGCACGACGATCGTCTGCGAGAGGTCGGCACGGACCAGGACATCCTGCTCGGGCTGGATGGTGGCGACGATGTCGCGCATCGGTCCCACGCGGGGCCGCTCGATCTCGGCCTCGAGGAGCGCCGAGTGCTCCTGCTGCTCGGGTCCGCCGTCGATCAGCGACTCGTCCTCGAACGCCGTCAGCTCGCCGTGGGAGAACCCGTAACGACGCCTTCGCGCCAGCCCCATCGGCTCGGTCCGCGACGCCCGATAGAACGGGACGCTGACCGGAGCGCGCCAGTCGACCACCATCGGGTCGCCCGCGCTGTCGGAGATGTGCCGCCGGCCGATGTGGCTCTGCTCGATCAGGGGCTCCGCCCCGGGCTCACCACCCACCGCAGCGGCCCGGTCGATGCGACCGAAGAAGAGGGGCACCTCCGGGTCGTCGGCGAGCTGCTCGAGACGTCGGGCGAGGGTGGCGTCCAGGATCTCGGCGCTGACCCAGTTGCCGGCCGTGGAGGAGTCCAGCGACTCCACCCGCCGCCGCATCCGGGCCAGGTCCCGCCGGGAGGCGGCCAGATGCTCGCGCTCGGCGTCGAGATCGTCGAGACCGTCGGGGGAGTGGGTCCCGTCTATGGGCATGGCTGGTTCATCGCTTCTCCGTCGGCGGCAGGGTTCGCTGGGGGCGCAGGGTCAAAGGCTCCAACATAGGCGACCGCGGATCCGGTGCCCAACAGGTTTATCCGGACCTGCGTTGGGCACCGGGATGCAACAATTGGCGCGTGAGCCTGTTCGATCGCTTCCGACGCCGCAAGACGCGCATGAGCCGTCCGACAGGCGAGAGCTACACCGGATCCACAAGGGTGCGCGCCGCGGACTCCACCGACCAGAAGCATCTCGAGCAGTTCGTCACGACCCGGCGCGGTGTCGAGGGGTTCGTCGAGCCGCGCACCGTCGTCAGCGAGGTGACGCTGCTGCTGGTCGCGCACGACGGCGAGTGGACCAGGCGGCGCGTGCCGTCGCCGCAGTGGGCGCACAAGTTCGCCAATCAGCACCAGGTCCCGTCCTACGACGCGGCGGTGGTCGGCGTACCGCAGCGGATGCGCGACTACAACCGGCGCCAGAAGCAGCAGGGCAAGTAGGCGCCGAGTCGGAACTCGGTCGAAACTGTCGGCGCCCGCGTCTAGTCTTTGCCGACGTGGGTGAAGACCTGATGATCTCCGCGCGCGGGCTGCGCAAGTCCTTCGGCGACTTCGAGGCGGTGCGCGGCATCGACGTGACGGTGCGGCCAGGCGTGGCCTTCGGTTTCCTGGGGCCCAACGGCGCCGGCAAGTCCTCGACGATGCGGATGATCTGCTGCGTCTCGCCGCCGAGCGCGGGTGAGCTGCGGGTCTTCGGGATGGATCCGGCCAAGGACGGGCCGAAGATCAAGGCGCGTCTGGGGGTGTGCCCGCAGGAGGACACCCTCGACGTCGAGCTCAACGTCTACGACAACCTCTACGTCTACGGCCGCTACTTCGGGCTCCCGAGAGCCGAGGTGAAGGGCCGGATCGAGGAGCTGCTCGACTTCGTCCAGCTCACCGACAAGGCCAGGGCGAAGGTCGATGACCTCTCCGGCGGCATGAAGCGACGCCTCACCATCGCCCGGAGCCTGATCAACCGGCCCGAGATCCTGGTCCTCGACGAGCCGACCACGGGGCTGGACCCGCAGGCCCGCCACGTCATCTGGGACCGGCTGTTCCGGCTCAAGCAGGCGGGCGTGACCCTGCTGCTGACCACCCATTACATGGACGAGGCCGAGCAGCTGTGCGATGAGCTCGTGGTCATGGACCAGGGCCGGATCGTGGCCCACGGCACGCCTCTGGGGCTGATCCAGGAGCACTCCACCCGTGAGGTCGCCGAGCTGCGCTTCGGCGTCGGCGAGCACGAGGCACTGGCCGCCAAGGTGGAGGACCTCGCCGAGCGGATCGAGGTGCTGCCCGACCGGCTGCTGCTCTACAGCGACGACGGCGAGTCGGTCATCGAGGCCGTCCACAGCCGTGGCCTGGCGCCGGTGGCCACCCTGGTGCGGCGCGCGTCGCTGGAGGACGTCTTCCTGCACCTCACCGGTCGGACGCTGGTCGACTGATGGTCGACTACGCCGGTTCGGGGCCGGCCACCCCGCCGACCGCGCCCTCGGGGCTGGTCTCCGGTGCGCTGAGGATGGGCGACTACTGGCTCACCGTCCTGGCGCGCACCTGGAAGGGCGGGGTGATCACGACCTTCGTGACGCCGTTCTTCTACGTGCTGGCGCTGGGTGTGCTGCTCGGTGGCTTCGTTGAGGCCGACCCGACCACGCTGGAAGGCGCCGACTCCTATCTGGCGTTCGTCGCGCCGGGCATGGTCGCCGCCCATGCGATGACGATCGCCTTCTCCGAGATGACCTATCCCGTCTACGGGATGGTCAAGTGGCAGCGGATCTACTTCTCGATGATCGCCTCGCCGCTGACCGCCGCCCACATAGTGCTGGCCCAGATGGGCTTCCTGATGCTGCGTACGCTGTTCGCCTGCGGTGTCTTCCTGCTGGTGCTGACCCCGTTCGGGGTCTTCGAGACGTGGTGGGGCGTGCTCGTGGCGTGGCTGGTCCAGGGGCTGGTGGTGCTGGCCTTCGGCACGCCGGTGATGCTGTTCTCGCTCTCGATCAAGGGCGAGGAGTCCTTCGCGCTGATCTTCCGGCTGGGGATGATCCCGCTGACCCTCTTCTCCGGCACCTTCTTCCCCGTCGCCAACCTCGGTCCGGTGCTGGAGAAGATCGCGATGGCCTCGCCGCTGTGGCAAGGCGTGAACCTCACCCGGATGCTCGCGCTGGGGGAGATCGACTGGGCCCTGGCCGCGATTCACGTCGGCTATCTCGGCGTGCTCGCGGGGGTGTGCTGGTGGCTGGCGGTGCGCCGGCTGGGCGAGAGGCTGGTGTCCTGACATGGCGCTCTTCAACGCTGCCCTGGGGACCACGGTCGCCCGGCCGCTGCGAGGCGGCGAGGCCGCTCGGATGCTGCTGTGGCGCAACATCCTGGTCTACCGGCGCGCCTGGCTGGTGTTCATCACCGGGTTCCTGGAGCCGGTCTTCTACCTGTTCTCGATCGGCATCGGCGTGGGCGCGATGGTCGTCGGCTTCGAGTACGCCGGGAAGCCGGTCGACTATCGCGAGTTCGTCGCTCCAGGAATGATCGCGGCCTCGGCGATGAACGGGGCGCTGCTGGATGCGACCTTCAACTTCTTCTTCAAGCTGAAGTACAACAAGCTCTACGACCAGATGCTGGCAACGCCGCTGCGCACCGCCGACATCGCGATCGGCGAGATCCTCTGGAACCAGCTGCGCAGCGGGATCTACGTGACCGCCTTCCTGCTGATCATGGTGGCGATGGACCTGGTCCACTCGTGGTGGGCGCTCCTGGTGGTGCCGGCCGCGCTGCTCATCGGGTCGGCCTTCGGAGCCGTGGGCATGGCCCTGACGACCTACATGAGCTCCTGGCAGGACTTCGAGAAGGTCACCCTCGCGATGATGCCGATGTTCCTGTTCAGCGCCACGTTCTTCCCGATCACGGCCTACCCTGAGTGGCTGCGCTGGATCGTGGAGTTCACCCCGCTCTACCGCGGTGTCGTGCTGTGCCGGGAGCTGACGCTCGGGGTGCCGTCCTGGGGATCGCTGGTCTCGGTGGTCTACCTGCTGGCGTTCGGCGCGATCGGGCTCGTGGTCGTGCGACGGCGGCTTGACTCCCTACTCCTCACCTGAGCGGCAGCAACTCGCGTCTCAAGGGCAGGATCTCCCTCGTGACGGCCTCGGTGGACCGTCAAGATTGACGTATGACATATGAGGCGCCTGCCGAAGTGGAGCTCGAGACGATCGAGCCCGACACCAAGGACTGGACCTGGGTCCTCGATCGGCCCTGCCCAGAGTGCGGCTTCGTCGCCGGCGCGGTGACCGCGGACCGGCTCCCCGAGATCGTGCGGGACAACGCGACCTACTGGGAGGTCCACCTCGCCGCCGACAATGCGCGCGACCGCACTCGGCCCGGGGTCTGGTCGGCGTTGGAGTACGCCGCACACGTACGCGACGTCCACCGCATCTTCGGCGAGCGGGTGCGGCAGATGCTGACCGAGGACGAGCCGCGGTTCGCCAACTGGGACCAGGACGCGGCCGCTGTCGAGGGCGACTACGCCGGCCAGGACCCGGCGGTCGTGGCCGAGGAGCTGATGGACGCCGCCGACGAGGTGGCCACGATCTACGAGAAGGTCCCGCCGGACGCGTGGGGCCGTCGCGGGACGCGTTCCAACGGCGACGTGTTCAGCGTCGAGTCGCTGGGCCGCTACCACCTCCACGACGTCGTCCACCACCTGTGGGACGTACGCGCGGCAGCCAAGCGGGCGACGGTCGCCGCCTACGACGCCAGCGTCGCGACGTACGTCGAGAGCAGCTCGTTCTCCGAGGAGAACCGTTCTCTCCTCGACCGGTTCCTCGCCGAGCTCGAGCCGGGCGACCACGTCCTCGAGATCGGCACCGGGCCCGGCCACGACGCGAAGGCCCTCGAAGCCGGGGGAGTGCGGGTGCGGCGTACCGACATCAGCGAGGGGTTCGTGGCGCACCTGCGGACGCAGGGCCACGCCGCGGCCTGCCTGGACCCGCTGACCGACGACTTGCGTGATCCGGTCCACCCCGATGTCCCCTACGCCGCGGTCTGGGCCTCGGCGACGCTGCTGCACGTGGCCCGCGACGACTTCGGGACCGTGCTCGGCAGGCTGGCCGAGGTCACCCGTCCTGGCGGTGCGCTGCACGTGTCGCTGAAGGAGGGCGAGGGAGAGGAATGGATCAACCGCGGCCACGTCGAGGCTCCCCGTCTCTTCGTCTACTGGCGTGAGTCAGAGCTCCGGGCGGCGCTGGACCGGGCAGGCTGGGACGTGCTCGAGGTCGGGCATGCCGACGGACCCCTCGGGGACGTCTGGCTCGATGTCCTCGCCCGTCGGCGCGGCTGACAGTGGCTGAGTAGCATTCGGGGCGATGAGGCACACGGAGTTCTGGTCCCGGATGGAAGACGCGCTCGGCGCGGGCTATGCGCGTGCGTGGGCGCGCCAGTTCGTGATGGGCGAGCTGGGCGGGCGCACCGCGCAGGAAGCGCTCGACGACGGGGTTCCGCCCAAGGAGGTCTGGGCCGCGGTCTGGAAGACCCTGGAGCTGCCGGCGCGGGAGCGGTGAGATGACCTCGGGCCTCGCTGCTCCGCGCTCGACGGCGGCGGTCCAGAAGCGCACCATCCTCACCCTGGTCGCCACCCAGGCGGTCGGCGCGATGGGCATCACCATCGGCATCGCGACCGCCTCCCTGCTGGCGCGTGACCTGTCCGGCTCGGAGTCGATGGCGGGCCTCTCCCAGACGACCCAGGTCCTGGGCGCCGCGGTGGCCGCGTACGTCCTGGGGCGGGTGATGGACGCCCGCGGGCGCCGGGTCGGGCTGCTGGCGGGCTATCTGCTCGGTGCGGCCGGGGGCCTGCTGGCTGTCCTGGCGGGCGTGGTCGGCTCGATGACGCTGCTGCTGGTCGGCGCGGTGCTGCTGGGCGCGACCACCGCGGCGAACAACGGCGCCCGCTACGCGGCCACCGACCTGGCTCCTGCGACCAGCCGCGCGCGAGCGCTGTCGGTCGTGGTCTGGGCGACGACGTTCGGCGCGGTCATCGGGCCCAACCTGACCGGGGTCGCCGAGCTCTTCACCGATGCCGTCGGGATCCCGGTGCTCACCGGGCCGTTCGCCCTCGGTTCGGTCGCGATGCTGGCGGCAGCGCTGGTGGTCGGGGTCTTCCTGCGACCGGATCCGCTGCTGGTCGCCCGGGAGGGCGCTCCGCCCGCGGAGGCGCCGAAGGGAACGAGCTGGCGCCGCGCGCTCGCCGTGATCCGGGAGCGTCCCGCGCTCGCAGCGGCGGTGGTCGGACAGGCCGCGGCGCACGCCACGATGGTCGCGGTGATGGTGATGACCCCGCTCCACATGGAGCACGGCGGCGCCGGACTGGAGGTCATCGGGCTGGTGATCAGCGGGCACGTCCTCGGCATGTTCGCCTTCGCTCCGGTCGCGGGCTGGCTCGCCGACCGCGTCGGCCGAGCCGACGTGATGGCGCTCGGCGGCGGGGTGCTCCTGGTTGCCCTGGTGCTGTGCGCCGCGGCGCCGCAGGGCAGCTCCGGGCGGATCTTCGTCGGGCTCTTCCTGCTCGGTCTCGGCTGGTCGCTGGCCACGATCGCGGCAGCCACCTCGGTCGCGGACCACACCCCGCTCGAGGTGCGCGCCGACGTCCAGGGCACCGCCGACCTGATCATGGGCGTCGCCGCTGCCGCCGCGGGAGCCCTGTCCGGGGTCGTCGTCGACGTGGCCGGATATCCAGCGCTCGCGCTCTGCGCGATCGTGCTGGTCGTGGTGCTGTTCGGAGCTGCGTACGTGGGGCGTCGGTCGGCCTGAGACACCTGCGACAGGGCAGGGCCGCTGGCGGCCCTGCCCTGTCGGCATCCTCAGCCGAGGAGCTTCTCCATGGTGTCGATCTCCTTCGTCTGGGACTCGATGATCGTCCCGGCCAGGTCGACCGCGGGTTTGAACCGGCCCTCGTCCTGCTCGGTCTCGGACATCTCGACCGCACCCTCGTGGTGCTCGATCATCATCTCCAGCCACATGTTCCGGAACTCGGCGTCGGAGGCGTTCTCGAGGGCGTCCATCTCCTCGGCAGACATCATGCCGGGCATGTCCTGATCCATGCCCTCCATCGAGTCGGACATGCTGCTGTCCTCGCCGCCGTGGCCCTCGTGTCCGCCGTTGACGTGGTCGCGCATGGTCGACGGCACCTCTTCGCCCCACTCCTGGAGCCAGCCGGACATGGTCTCGATCTCGGGGCTCTGGGCCGCCCGGATCGCGTCCGCGAGCTCCTGGACCTCAGGCTCGAGCTTGCGGTCCGTGGTCAGGTCGACCATAGACATCGCCTGGGCGTGGTGCTGGATCATGTCGGTCGCGAAGGTGACGTCGGCCTTGTTGTGCTCGGTCTCGGAGAGCTCCTGGGGCTTTCCGGCCTCGTCGTCGCCACCGCAGGCGGACAGCGTCAGCAGCACGGCCAGGCCGGCCGCGGCCAGGGTCGAGCGGGGGAGGGTGCGTTGCGTACGCATCTGTTGTTTCTCCTTGTCAGGTGCTGTTTGTGGGCATCACTGACCCAGCTTGGACCGCGGGCGTGGCCCGGGTCGCGGCTGGGTCGAGGCCGCTCAGCACCTGATGACGGAGTAGGCCCACGCAGATGGCGGGCCGGTCGCCAGACGGGTGATCAGGGGCATGGATCCGGCCGTTCGCGACCAGTTGTGGACGCGGCTGAGCCACCAGACAGGCGTACGCCGCCACAACCTGCTCAGGAGCAGCGCGCCCGCGGCGAGCAGGAATGCAGCGCACAGCATCATCGCCGTGTGTTCCCGGTCTCCGGGGCCTCCGGCGTGTCCGGGTGCTCCGGCGCCGGCGTGGCGGGCATGTTCGGCGTGGTCGAGGGCGTGGGTGTGCCCCACGTGGACGGCCGGCAGGCCCAGTGAGGCGTGCTCGCCGTCGGCGCGGCTGCCGTGGAGGCTCAGCGCATGCATGGCCAGCAGGCCGGCGACCGTGACGACGACCGCTGCGAGCAGACCGCCGCGTACGACCATCCCGGTCATCCGCTGCCGTCGTCGTGCTGCCGTCCACACACAGCACACCCTAAGCAGTCGATCACCGGCGGACAAAGCGGGCTCGTGACCCGATCATCGCTTGTGATTCATACCCCTATGGGGTATGAATCATGGTGAAGGGGATTCCGAACGATCGAGCAAGGGAGCGACATGACGTCGCATGACGAGCACCTGCATGCCGGACATGACCACGCAGGACATCAGCACTCGACGCATGAAGGTCATGGCGACCATGCCGGCCATGGCGACCATGGGGGACACGCCGGGCACGGCGGTGGGGTGAACGCCATGGCTGCGAGCGCCACGCTGCACTGCCTCACCGGCTGTGCGATCGGTGAGATCGCCGGGCTGATGATCGGCACCGCGATCGGGCTCAGCACGGGTTGGACGATCGCCCTGGCGGTCTCGCTGGCGTTCGCCTTCGGGTATGCCCTCTCGACCCTCCCGTTGCTCAAGTCGGGCCTGGCCGTCGGTGCGGCGTTCAGCGTGGTGCTCGCGGCCGACACCCTCTCGATCGCGACCATGGAGCTGGTCGACAACCTGGTCATGGCGCTCATCCCCGGGGCCATGGAGGCCGGCCTGGTCAACGTGGTGTTCTGGCTCGCGATGATGATCGCCCTCTCGGTCGCCTTCGTGGCGGCCTTCCCGGTCAATCGATACCTGCTCCAGCGGGGCAAGGGACATGCGCTGACGCACCAGTACCACGGTGCGGCGCCGGTCCAGGAGGGTTTCCGGCGCTACCTTCCCTCGTTCTCGAGCGGTGCCCTGGCTGCAGTGATCGTCGCCTTCATGCTCGGCGGTCTGTCGGTCGCGGTCGCTGACGCGGTCGCCGGCGACCCGACCCCTGCCGAGCAGGTCGAGATGCAGGGTCACTGAGGATCCGGCAGGCTCGACACGCCCGAACAAGTGTTCACATCGAACGCTTGTTCGGGCTACTGTGTGGTGGTAGGTGGAGTGTGTTTCGCGCTTTCGCCCCAGGCAGAACAGGGCTGTGAGACACCGTGCCGGAGGGTCCCGTTCAAAACTGTCGGTGGTCCCGTCTAGCGTCTGCCTTGATGACGACGAAGACACGTGGACAAGCGACAGGCAAGGGGAAGAAGTCTGCCCCTCAGGAAGGAAAGAACATGGCGGCAGGTGACCGCGAGAAGGCATTGGATGCCGCTCTCGCCAACATCGAAAGACAGTTCGGCAAGGGCTCGGTCATGCGGCTGGGCGATGAGACCCGGGCTCCGCTCGAGGTGATCCCGACCGGTTCGATCGCGCTCGACGTGGCGCTGGGTCTGGGCGGCCTGCCTCGCGGGCGGGTCGTGGAGATCTACGGTCCGGAGTCCTCGGGTAAGACGACGGTTGCCCTCCACTCGGTCGCCAGCGCGCAGCGCGCCGGTGGCATCGTGGCCTTCATCGACGCCGAGCACGCGCTCGACCCGGAATACGCGAAGAACCTCGGCGTCGACACCGACGCCCTGCTGGTCTCCCAGCCCGACTCGGGTGAGCAGGCCCTGGAGATCGCCGACATGCTGATCCGTTCGGGCGCGCTCGACCTGATCGTCATCGACTCCGTCGCGGCGCTCGTGCCGCGGGCCGAGATCGAGGGCGAGATGGGCGACAGCCACGTCGGTCTGCAGGCTCGACTGATGAGCCAGGCGCTGCGAAAGATGACCGGAGCGCTCAACAACTCCGGCACGACCGCGATCTTCATCAACCAGCTGCGCGAGAAGATCGGCGTGATGTTCGGCTCGCCCGAGACCACGACCGGTGGTCGCGCGCTGAAGTTCTACTCCTCGGTGCGTCTCGACGTGCGCCGGATCGAGACGCTCAAGGACGGCACCGACATGGTCGGCAACCGCACCCGCGTCAAGGTCGTGAAGAACAAGGTGGCCCCGCCGTTCAAGCAGGCCGAGTTCGACATCATGTACGGGAAGGGCATCTCCCGCGAGGGCGGCCTGATCGACGTCGGTGTCGAGGCCGGCCTGGTCCGCAAGGCCGGCGCTTGGTACACCTACGAGGGTGACCAGCTCGGTCAGGGCAAGGAGAACTCCCGCAACTTCCTCAAGGACAACCCCGATCTGGCCAACGAGCTGGAGAAGCGGATCCTGGAGAAGCTCGGCGTCCTGCCGACGGTCGACGCCCCGGCCGAGGGCGAGGCGGCTCCTGTGGCCGAGCCCGCCGGTGTCGAGGACTTCTAGGTCCACAGGCACCGACTGACCCGTGGCTTCGTCTGAGCGCAACCGTTCGTCCACCCAGGACCCCTGGGTGGACGAACGGCCCGCGCCCGACTGGCTGGGGGACGTGACCCTCGGCGTCGAGGCCTGGGCCGGCAAAGCCCTGTCCTCCCCGTCGGTTGAGCCGGATTCGCGAGGGACGAGCGAATCCGTGTCGAAACCAACACGGTCGCGTCGACGACAGAGCCGCCCCGCGGATCCCGCCGACCCCAAGAACGACCCCGAGCCCGATCACGAGGCGATCGCCCGCAAGATCCTCCTCGACGCCCTGACCGGCCAGGCGCGCAGCCGCAAGGAGCTCGCCGACAAGCTGGAGAAGAAGGAGGTTCCGGCAGCTCTGGCGACCCGGCTGCTGGACCGGTTCGAAGAGGTCGGCCTGATCGACGACGAGGCCTTCGCCAGAGCCTGGATCGCCAGCCGACAGCCGGGCAAGGGCCTGGCCCGACGCGCCCTCGCCCAGGAGCTGCGCCGCAAGGGCATCGACGACGAGGTGGCCCGTGAGGCGCTCGACGAGATCGACCCCGACGACGAGCGCGAGGCGGGCCGGCGGATGGTTCGGCGCAAGCTGCGGTCCCTGGAGCGCTTCGACGATCAGACCAAGACCCGGCGCCTGGTGGGGATGCTCGCCCGCAAGGGATACGGTGCCGGTGTGGCCTTCGCCATCGTCCGCGAGGAGCTCTCGCTCGCCGATGAATATGACGCCGCTGATGTCGTGTCAGAATCCGATCTGTGAGTGAGCAGCAAGAGCGCGAGATCCTGACCTATGAGCTGTTCGGCAGCGCCGTACGCGACGTCGCCCAGCAGGTGGTGGACAGCGATTACGAGCCCGACATCGTGCTCTCGATCGCACGCGGTGGCCTGGCCCTCGGGATGGGCCTGGGCTACGCCCTCGACGTGAAGAACCTGTCCGCGGTCAACGTCGAGTTCTACACCGGCGTCAACGAGCGTCTCGAGGTCCCGATGATGCTCCCGCCGACGCCTGCGGCCGTCGACCTGACCGGGATGAAGGTGCTGATCGCCGACGACGTCGCCGACACCGGCAAGACCCTGGAGATCGTGCACGACTTCTGCGAGGGCCACGTGGCCGAGGCCCGCACCGCGGTGATCTTCGAGAAGCCGTGGACGGTGATCAACGCCGACTACGTCTACAAGAAGACCGACCGCTGGATCGACTTCCCCTGGTCCTCCCAGCCGCCGCTCGTCGACCGCCGCGGCGGTCTGGCCCACTGACCCAGCGGCGTTAACCTGGGTGCATGTTCACGCCGGTCGCCGTTCACACCGGGACACAGCGTCTCGGTGGGGTGACGCGCCCGGGGGAGAGCTGGGCGGCGGCGGCGACGAGGATCGCCGGGCGCCCTGCGTACGCTCTGGACCTCTCCGGAGAGGTGAAGGAGTTCTCCTCCGACCCGATGCCCGTGGTGGCGCTGCGCCCGATGACCCGCGGCGACCTGCCACACCTGATCCGTTGGCTCAACGCGGAGCACGTGCATCGGTGGTATGCCGTCGACGGTGAGCCGACGCCCGAATGGGTGACGGAGAACTACGGGCCCGACATCGACGGCAAGACGCCGGTGACGTTCTGGGTGATCGAGGCCAACGGGCGCTCGATCGGCTTCTGCCAGGACTACCGGATCAGCGCGCAGCCCGACTACGCGCTGCTCACCCCGGACCCGGACGCGATCGGCTTCGACTACGCGATCGGGGAGCCGGCCTTTGTGGGCCGTGGGATCGGTGCGCGGATGGCCTGGGTCTGGCTCACTTCGATCCCGCGTCGCTATCCGGGCGCGACGGCCTGCTTCGCGGCCCCCGACCACCGCAACGCCGCCTCGCTGCGGATGCTCGCCAAGGTCGGCTTCGAGCAGGGCACCTGGTTCGACGAGCCCCAACCCGACGGATCGAAGACCACGATGGTCGGCTGCTCGCTGGATCTGCGACGCGTTCTCGGCTGACGAGCCGCGGGTTGCCCCCTATCGTCAGGGCATGAGCCTTCTTGACGAGCTGCGGCTGCCGGCCGGACCGGTGGACCTGCGGAAGTGCGACACCAACTCCGCGCCGGGTGTCGGCGCCGACAAGGAGACCGGCAGGCAGGTGCTCGCCGAGCTCGGCCCGACGCTGATCGAGCTGCAGACCAAGCTGTTCGCCTCCAAGGAGAGCGACGATCCCAAGCGGGTGCTGCTCGTCCTGCAGGGGATGGACACCTCCGGCAAGGGTGGCGTGCTCAAGCACACCGTCGGGCTCGTCGACCCGGTTGGGGTGAAGATCACCAGCTTCAAGGCACCGACCGAGGACGAGCGGGCACAGGACTTCCTGTGGCGGATCGAGAAGGCGGTGCCGGAGCCCGGCTACCTGGGTGTCTTCGACCGCTCCCACTACGAGGACGTGCTGATCGGCCGCGTCCGCGAGCTCGCCTCCACTGCGGAGATCGAGCGGCGCTACGACGCGATCAACGACTTCGAGAAGCGGCTGGCCGAGGACGGCACCGTCATTCTCAAGTGCATGCTGCACATCTCTCCCCAGGAGCAGAAGAAGCGGCTCCTGGCCCGGCTGGAAGATCCGGCCAAGCACTGGAAATACAATCGGGGCGACCTCGACGAGCGTCAGCTGTGGGACCGCTACCGGGAGGCGTACGAGATTGCGCTGGAGCGCACCAACACCGAGTACGCTCCGTGGTACCTCGTACCGAGCGACAAGAAGTGGTATCGGAACCTGGCCATCGGCGAGCTGCTCCTGGAGACCCTGGACCGGCTCGATCTGGACTGGCCCGCGCCCACCTTCGACGTCGCCGAGGAGAAGAAGCGACTGGAAGAGGACACCATCTCGTGAGTGAGCGCCAGCGAGCGAGCCATCAAGGCATCACGTGGCCGCGTCCGTATTCTGACGCTTGCGCTACGGATGTGGCCGCGTGAGTCTGGAGACGGTGCGGGTGACTCGGTATGTCACCCCGCTCCGGGAGGGCGGCAGCCTGCCCGGGATCGTGGAGGCCGATGATCTCGGCACCTACGTCTGCAAGTTCCGTGGCGCCGGACAGGGGCTTCGGGTGCTGGTCGCCGAAGTGATCGTCACCGGTCTGTGCCGGGCGCTCGACATCCCGACGCCGGACCAGGTCGTGCTCGACCTCGACCCCGAGATCGCGCGCTACGAGGCCGACGAGGAGGTCCAGGACCTCCTCAACGTGAGCTCCGGGCTCAACCTCGGAATCGACTTCCTGGCCGGGGCGTTCGGCTACGACGCCGCCTACTCACCCGACCCGTCGCTGGCCGGCCGGATCCTGTGGCTGGATGCGCTCATCGCCAACGTCGACCGCTCCTGGCGCAACCCCAACATGCTGCTGTGGAACGGCGCGCTCTACGTCATCGACCACGGCGCCTCGCTCTACTTCCACCACGTCTGGCCCGGGGGCGGCGGCGACGCGGCTCGCTACGCGGCCCAGCCGTACGACACCTCCGAGCACATCCTGCGGGCCTACGCCGCCGAGGCGCTCGCTCAGAACGATGACTTGGCCGCGCGGCTCGACGACTCGGTGCTGGAGAACGTGCTCGCCGACGTGCCCGACGAGTGGCTCGAGACCGTCCCCGGCTACGAGACCCCGGAGTCGCTGCGCGAGCGCTACGTCGCGTTCCTGCGGGCCCGCCTCGACGGCGGGCGTCCGTGGCTGCCCGTCGCCGAGCCCGCCCGGGAGGCGTGATGGACGCCTACCAGTACGTCGTGCTCCGCTGCGTACCCCGACCTGAGCGCGAGGAGTTCCTCAACGTCGGCGTCGTCGTCCACTGTCCCGAGCAGAAGTTCCTCGCTGCCCGCTGGGCCCTCGACGAGCTGCGCCTGGCGTCGTTCGCCCCCGACCTCGACCAGTCCCTCGTGCGAGCCGCCCTGGAGTCGGTGGACCTGATCTGCGCGGGTGCCGCCCACGCCGGATTCGGTGCGGGCATCCGCTCCACGGCGTACGGCATCCGCGCCCTCACCGACAACGAGTCGGCACGCTTCGGCCTTCTCAAGGCCCCGAAGAGCACCGTCCTCCAGCCCGGCCCCGTCCACGGCGGCGTCACCTCCGACGCCTCCGCCGAGCTCGACCGGATCTTCGCCCACCAGATCGCCTGACGCCGAGACGTCACCCCCGTCGGCCGAGACGTCAAATGCGTCGGCCGAGTGGGCACTCCGGTGCCCACTCGTCCACGACCTGCTCTTCGAGAACCAGCCCAGCGAGTCCGGCCCGTTCCCCGACGCTGCTGATCTCGTCGACCTGGCCGTCGAGGC